>JAFSKE010000040.1 GCA_017449135.1 Synergistaceae bacterium | reverse complement strand
TGAAGAGAATTACTTTGAGCAATAAATAATCCGTAATAACTTTAACAAGAAGATAAGCGAGGGCAATTGAACATGTTTTAATTGAAATAATTTTCAAACTTTGGCAAAAACACCGGTCTATACTACCTAAGAGCAAGGTACCTAAACCCCGCCACCGGCAGATTCATAACCCAAGACTCCTACGGCGGTAACACCTACGACCCGGCAAGCTTGCATAGGTATAATTATGCCAATGGGAATCCTGTAATAGGTACTGATCCGACGGGATATAATACATACACCGAACTACTTACTTCAATAAGTATACAAGGAACATTTGTAAGAAGTCTTACATTTGGAGTTATTAATACAGGAAGAATAGTTGTAGCAAAATTACTAACTAATCAATCTATAACTCCGATGGATGTAATAGAAAATTTTGCAAAAGGTCAGATAGGATACTTTTTTGTTGAATCGATGTTTTGGGAGACACTTCCGATGATAAATTATGGATCGGGAATGTTTTCGGGAACAAAACTCGGTGATAAAGTAAATAGAGTGTCCGGTGATTTGCTTAATAAATATTATTCTACACCTGCATCAACATCTGTAGAAATAATCAGTCGAAATAACAAAAATATTACTTCAAAAATAGATTTAGATGGAAGCGACTCAACTGAATATGTTGATCTAACAGGATTCAGAAGAACTCATATATTAAATAATCACAAATATGGTATTGGAAAACCTAACAAAACTGAATTTCCCAAAAATTGGAGTGATGATAAAATTATACATTATGTATCTGACGTCGATACCGATCCCAATGCTACATGGGGGGTTGGAAAATGGAATTCCCCTTACGCTATTGGAATTAGAGAAGGTGTAGAAATTAGAGTTGATTTTTATCCAGATGTTCATAAAAATTATAGTGGTATGATATCTACTGCTTATCCATTAAATACACCGACTAATCCTCCTAAAGGAGGTGTATTTAATGGAAACTGAACTATTAAATATAATAAATGATTGCGAAGAGTGTTTCGATAGAGAAACAATGAATGAAGTAATGCATTTTTATAATCATGGTGAATTTGAAATGGCATTGGAGGGTTTTTTAATTGAAATGATAAATAGAAAAAAATACCCTCCAAATTATCCTATTAGTTATATATTTAATTTATGCTATTATTATAAAATAGATAAAGAAAGTGTATTTGATAGTGATATTTGGAATAAATTATTAATTTGGAAAGATGAATACTATGCGGATAGTTCTCACGGTATTTAAAACCGTCGTAAATAAAATTAAATATAGTTGACTTAAACTTCCCACACAAAAACATATCTCCGAACCTTGAAAACACAATATTTCAGCCATAAAAATACATTCATGAAGCTAAATTATGAAAATTAAGAGCATTTTTTAAGTGTCTTGGCAAGCGTGCTTCAAAATCGGCAACAAAAGCCAGCAGTTGTTCGTCTGTCAGTTTTAACAATTCTGTAAGGCTTGCTATCAAGGCTTCTGTAATTATGTGCAAAGATTCCGAAAAAGTAATGTCTGCCAATTCGTCAGCAATAAGATAAAACAATTCACCCAAAGTTCGCACATCCTCATTTATTCTTTGCTCTAATGCAAGCAAAATATATCTTGCGAAAACGATAGCTGTGTGAGCTGTAAGTGCATCGTATGAAAGGCTGTGGCATTCTTTTATGAGGTTAAGACGGGATTTACAAGTCTTAAAAAACACTTCAATATCCCATCTTTTACCATAGATACGTATTATCTCTTCTTCACAAAGTTCTGTATTTGTGCATACTAAAGCAAGCCAATCCTTGCGGTTGATTTTATTTCTCACAAATACGATTTTTGCAGGGATAGGGTTTATTTTTCCGAGCATAACATCAACGGAAAGCAAGTATTTTGAACGCCCGGGACGCTTTCTGTTTTTGCTGTATATTTGTTTTACAGAAAGTTTTTCACCGTTGTATTCATAATGAATCTTGCTGCTTTTTTTCAGCATAGCAATAACATTCATATTGCGACTTTTTATTGCTGTTATCTGTGCGGGATTGGCAAACCAGTTATCAAAGAGCACATAATCGGCATTCAAATCGGCAGATAAAGCGGTGTCTAACAATTCAAGCATTGCTTCGGTTCCTTTTTTTACCGCAAGAGTTCTTCTGCGTCCAGCAATTGTGCGTTTATCAAACACCTTCGTTGTTCCGAGAATGTTTTCATTTTTGGAAGAAGCCAAAAGACAACTGTTTACAGGGATAAATGTATTGCCGTCAGACCAGCCCAAAGAAAGCATTCTAAAGCCTTTTTTGTACTTCCTGTCGGTGTGGTCAAAGACACGTGAAGCAAGTTCTGTCTTTTTGTAGCCGGTTCGGTTGAACAGCGTATCGTCAAAGATGAAAACATTAGCTCTGTTTTCATTTGTTAATGGTTTTATAGTTCGGTTGACAACATCTGCGGCAAGTAAAGTTGTAAATTTGAGCCAATTGGTTTTAACGGAGTTTAAAAAGCGATATACTGTATTCTTACTGAAGTTTTCTTTGAATTTGGATGTTTTCATTTGCATGTACATGCTTCTTCCGAGAAAAAGATTGCTGAACAAGTATAAAAATACAGAGATTACCGAAACCCCTTTTTCTTTGCCGGCATTGCACTTACGCAAAAGCGTACCGATTTTGTATTCAGAAAAAAATCTTCCGATTGTGTCATTTAACTCTTTATTATCTTCGTTGTTCTGTGCTATAATAGTCATGGCATAAATCCTCCTCTGGTTGTGGTTTTTAGCAATTCTATTATACCACAGGATGCGTATTTATGCCTTTTTATTTAGCTAAAATATTGAATTTTTAAGGGTAATAGCACCTTTTAGGTGTGGGAAGTTTAAGTTAAATAATACTTCGAAATCTTTCAAAACCACATACCTCCTTATACAAAATCATCCTTATTATATATAAGCCTCTCCATATCAATAAGTTCATTGAATGGCTTGCTTATAAAATCTTCCATAGACACTTGCTCATCGGTTACCTTCAAAGCAACTTCTTCAAGCATAAGTGTTTTCATAATGGAAATAATTCTTTAGCTAACAAAATTTGATAATATAGTAAAACTTTCCCAATTTTTTCAACTATACAATCAAAGAAAAACTGTCTAAAAACTATATATTCAGCTAATATCTTTGAAATCGCAAAAAATAATTCAATTTTTTGCGATTTTTTTATATTTTTTATTGCATTTTTAGGGGTTATATG
>JAFSKE010000039.1 GCA_017449135.1 Synergistaceae bacterium | reverse complement strand
TGATGATTTGCAAAAAGTTGTAGATTTACTTAATAACCGTCCCCGTAAGTGCTTGGGATGGAAAACTCCAGCTCAAGTTTTCCACCCTCATGGTGTTGCACTTACTTGACAATCTGCCGATGTCAACTTGTTGACAGAGAGGTTAAACAATTAATTTATTCTAATCCGTATTCTTTCAATAATTGTCTGTAACGCTGTTCAACTTCGCTCAATTTAGGTTCTTGTCTTTGAGGTGCAGGAGCAGCAGGTTTAGGAATTGCCGCCTGTGTTGCAGGAGCTGTAACCTGTTGTGAATGTGCTTCACTGTTAGAAGGCGTAGAAGAAGATTCAGACGAAGACTCGCCGCCATCACCATTAGAACCCATATTTGCATAATAAGTTTCGTCCTGTTCAACTAAAAATAATCTTGGGCCTCTTGGGTCGTTGTCAGCAGCTTTGTAACTTCCTCCGTGTGTAGGACATGAAGCAGTCGGAGCTTTACCCTTAGGGAAATATAACGGTACACTCTGACAGCCGGAACGAGCTAAATATCCTGTAGATCTGCATATTGAAACTTTTTCAACGTCAGCCCAGTCCGGAGGATTCTCGAAAGAAGCGGGAGTGTTTTGTTCCTGTGCAGCATAAGTCATAAAAGATTTCCAGATTGGAGCAGCAATAGTCCCTCCGAAACCTCTTCGTCCCATAGTTTTATGATCGTCCCTTCCGACGTAAACAGCGGTAGTTAATCCCGGAATGCCTCCGACAAACCATGCGTCAATAAAATCATTTGAAGTCCCTGTTTTTCCGAATGTGTTAATCTTTGGAACGGCTGCGGGTTTACCTGTTCCGGCTCTTACAGCGTCCTGTAACATTGAACGGATTGCATAAGCAGTTTCCGGCCTCATAGCTTGAACTTCTGCGGTCTGTCTCTGTTCGATAATATTTCCGTCTCTGTCTCTGATTTCACGAATCATTAAAGGCACAATTCTTTTTCCGCCATTGTTGAAACAGTTAAAAGCTACTGCCATTTCTAACGGTGTCAAACTTGCCGAACCCAAAGCAATAGACAAATCATTAGGCAGATATTTAGTCTCAATTCCCATGTTGCGAGCCATTTGAACGATTACTTCAGTCCCGATGTAAGCAGCAACTCTAACTGCTACGGTGTTTAATGAACTTGTAAAAGCTCTCTGTAAAGTAACTTCCCCTGAATACCCCTTGCTTGAATTATGAGGAGACCAGCCTTTCCCCCTGCTTCCTGCCTGTTTGAAAGTTATCGGAGCGTCAAGAAAATGATCGCTTGGCATAACGTCTTCTTCCATTGCAGCAGCGTAAACAATCGGTTTGAAACTTGAACCGGGTTGTCGAATAGCCTGTGTAGCACGGTTGAATTTGCTTTCCTTAAAATCTTTCCCGCCGACTAAAGCTAAAACTTCGCCCGATTTCGCTTCAATACAGACTAAAGCACCCATGACGTTTTTATTTAATGTCTGAATGGCCTCACGAGCTTTATCCTGCAAATTTACATCAAGGGTTGTATAAATCTGCATTCCTCCGCTGTAAACTTCGTCTTTTCCGTATTTAGGGAGTAAATCGTTAAATAATAAATGCGAGACAAAATAAGGCGCACGATTATATTCTTCGATTTTGTTTGCTCTTGTCCTAAATTCCAATTCCTCGTTATAGGCCTCATCTCGTTGTTCAGGAGTAATCCAGCCAAGAGTTTCCATTCTGCCTAAAACATAATTTTGTCGTGCCTTTGCGTTGCTTAGACTGCTTAAAGGGTTATAGCGTCCGGGGTTTGCAATTAATCCGGCCAAGATTGAAGATTGTGCAAGGTCTAAATCTTTTGCGGATTTGTCGAAATAAGTTCGTGCTGCCGTCTCTGCTCCCCAAGCTCCACGCCCGAAATTAATAGTATTCAGGTATAATTCAAGAATTTTATCTTTCGGGAATAATTTTTCCAGCCTCATTGCGATTATGATTTCCTTAGCTTTTCTTGTGATGCTTTTTTCGTGAGACAGGAATAAATTTCTTGCGAGCTGTTGTGTGATTGTACTTGCTCCCTGAACTTTTCCCTTTTCGACAATGTCAGTCCATAAAGCCCTCAAAATTGAGCCGATTCTAATCCCCCCGTGCTGATAAAAAGCTGAATCTTCCGCTGCCAAAACTGAACGGATTAAATTCGGAGAGATTTGGGAAAGTTCTAAAGGAGTTCGATTTTCAATGAATAATCTTGCAATGACTTCGCCGTTTCTGTCATAAAGTATTGACGGCAGGCTGCTTTTAGGATTAGCAAGTTCAATCATGCTGGGCAGGTCTTCGGAAAGTTTCACGACATAATAAGCCACGCCTGCACTTAATGCACCTGTAGCAAGCAAAATCACGAGTAAAATTGTCATGAAAAATATCTTCAAAATCGAAAATCTTTTCTTTTTACGTTTTTTAACTTTTACGGGCTTTGAGTTTCGTATTTGTTCCTGCATTTGAGCCCTCTGCCTCTGATTGTTCCTGAATAATAATTCGTCAGGATCTATTCTGAAATTTCTGCTCCTTCCCCTTGAGCCTGAGTTATTTCTTTCATTCATAAAAAATTACCCTCTTCAATTTTTATGTTTCGTAAAATAATATCACAATTAGCACTTAAAAATTTGTATTATTCCTCCCTTGCGGTCATATCCTGTGCCGTGAAGATTTCTGAGGCTGAACCACTGATATTCTCCGTAAGTAACCGTTAAAATATTAATGTCGTTTTCAAGTTTTTCATATCCTGCAAGATTAAACCAGTGCCACTCGAAATCGTCGAATTTAATATCTCTGTGATTTAACAGTAAAAAAGGCACAGGAATATTTCTGTCGAGCTGATTAATAATTGCCTCCGAAAACGTTTCATAATCGACATTTCCGGATAATCCCCTGAATGTTAAAGAATTATTTTTGATTTTGTCGAGATATTCATAAAAGCCGCAAATATAAGTTTCAAGTAAATCAATTCCATGATAACGGGGATACAAAAACGGTTTCATGACAGCCGAAAATTTCACAAAATCCGTTCTGGATAAATTATTTGGGTCAATCTTAAACGGAAAAAGCTCACGGAATTTCTCATACCTTGATAAAAAAATACATACATCGCAGGCAGTTACAGCAGCACAGCCGCCCATATTCATGTCCCATTCTGTCAGCCAGTCCTGATTGCCTCCCGGAGTTCCTTCAATGTTGAAATAATCCAGAATTTTTTTCACGCTCAAAATTAATTTTCACCTCTTAAATAAAAATTCGAGAGATAATTTTAACGCATTGTGCTAAAATATTCAGGTTTTATTTTAATATTATGTGAAAGGATTTTTGAAAATGGCAGATATAGTCGGACTTACATGCACACAATGTAAACGAAGGAATTACGTTACGACGGTAAACAAGAAAAAACAGTCAAAGAAACTTGAACTTAAAAAATACTGCAAATGGTGCAACGCTTCGGTTCTGCATAAAGAAAGCAAGTAAAAAAATAAAAATTTGCGTGTTGCCAAAGCGTTAAACATGTTGTAAAATTACGGCTTGTAACACGCAGGTCCGTGGCTCAATTGGCAGAGCACTGGTCTCCAAAACCGGGGGCTGCAGGTTCGAGTCCTGCCGGGCCTGCCATTTTTTTATGAGGAAGAGAATTGAATGGCAAAACCAGCAGAGAAAGTGTCAAAATTATCTTCGTTGAAAAACTTTATCAGAGAGGCAAAAGCAGAACTTAAAAAAGTTACGTGGCCTACACGAAGACAAATTTGGTACTGGACATTAGTAGTAATAGTATTTACGCTTTGTGTTTCCTTGTATCTGGGATTGATTGATTTCGTTCTTGCGTGGCTGTTCCGAACTCTGTTGGGGTAAGATAGCAAGATGTCCGGAGATCGCCGATGGTACGTTGTGCAGACGTATGCGAGTTACGAAAAGAGAGTTGAGGCAGATATTCGACAGCGTATAGCCGCCATGAACATGCAGGACAAAATTTTTAACGTTCTCGTTCCGACAGAGACAAGAGTAATAGTTAAAGACGGAAAGAGCCGGGAAGTTACGCGAAAATTATATCCGAGTTATGTCATGGTCGAAATGATTTTAGACGAGCAATCATGGTACGCAGTGAGACACACGCCCGGTGTAACGGGTTTCATTGGAGCAGGAACACACCCAATTCCGCTTTCACAAGATGAAGTTGACAGGATCATGGCAGGAATGACGAAAGACAAAGACGAGAACGTCAAAGTTGAATATGACTTAAAGCCTGGCGACACTGTCAGAGTAATCTCGGAGGGCGAAATGAACGGATTTACGGGAGCAGTCGTTGAAGTCAACGAGAAAAAAGGCCGTGTTAAGTTCAAAAATGAAGTACTCGGCGGGGCGATTTTAGAGACGGATTATAAAGCCTTAGAGAAGATTTAATCTGATTTTAGGCAATGTAATAAATATAGAAAGGAAAAATTTTTAATCATGGCTAAGAAGGTTGTAGGGCAGGTAAAATTACAATTACCGGCAGGAAAAGCGACACCAGCACCACCTGTAGGGCCTGCACTCGGACAGCACGGAGTTAATATTATGGAGTTTTGCAAGCAGTTCAATGCAAAGACTTCGGATCAGGCAGGATTAGTTATTCCAGCAGTTATAACGGTTTATGCTGACAGAAGTTTTACGTTTGAATTAAAAACTCCGCCCGCAGCAGTATTATTGAAGAAGGCAGCAGGAATTGAATCAGGTTCAGGCGTTCCTAACAAAACAAAAGTAGGAAAACTTGGAAGGGCAAAAGTTAAGGAGATTGCTGAACTCAAAATGAAAGATCTCAATGCTAACGACGTTGACGCAGCTATGAGAATGATTGAGGGTACAGCACGCTCAATGGGACTTGAAATAGTCGATTAAAAGGACAGTGGAAGAGCGAAAATAATTTTGCTCGCCAGACCACAGGAGGAAAAAATGAAGAGAAGCAAGAGATACAGAGAGGCAGCCTCAAAAGTTGAAGCCGGAAAGCTGTACGGACTTCGTGAAGCTGTAGACCTTTTCAAGAGTATATCTACGGCGAAATTCAACGAAAGTATCGAGGTTCACGTTCGTTTGGGAATTGACCCGAGACACGCAGACCAGCAGGTTAGAAGCACTGTTTCACTTCCTCACGGTACGGGCGTAACTAAGAAAGTTTTAGTTATAACTCAGGGTGAGAAAGTCAAAGAGGCTCAAGACGCAGGTGCAGACATCGTCGGAGGCGAAGAATTAGTCCAGCAGATTCAAGGCGGATTTATGGACTTCGACGCAGTAATCGCAACTCCTGACATGATGAAATCAGTGGGACGTCTGGGAAAGGTTTTAGGCCCCAGAGGTTTAATGCCAAGTGCAAAGACCGGAACAGTAACTTTTGAGCTTGAAAGTGCAGTCAAAGAGATTAAAGCCGGTAGAGTTGAATTTAGAGCTGACAAAGCCGGAATAACTCACAACGCAGCAGGAAAAAGGGATTTTTCAGCCGATCAGCTTTATGACAATGTAAAGGCATTGTTGCAGGCAATTTACAAAGTACGTCCGGCATCGGTCAAAGGTACTTATGTTAAGAGCATTGCAATAGCTCCTACAATGGGACCAGGAATTGCGGTAGATCCTGCATTAGCTCAAAAAGAATTAGCATTGTAAAAATTTTTTCGTTTCAACCTCTCTGTCTCTCGGGAGACATCTCCCCTTCGTAATGGGAGACTAAAGAG
Organism: Synergistaceae bacterium; assembly: GCA_017449135.1. GTDB lineage: Bacteria > Synergistota > Synergistia > Synergistales > Aminobacteriaceae > JAFUXM01. The sequence goes on along the minus strand of JAFSKE010000039.1, from coordinate 5,653 downwards.
GGGTAACAATCCTAAGACGGCAGGTGTAAATATTTACATAAATCCTGCTCAGGAGAGATTTAATTTGACGTGAGAAATAATTGCTCTCCTGTTTTGTAAAATTGCAAATGGGAGGGCTTTTTGTTTGATTTATGAAGGAGGTGAAAATTAAAACATGCCTGCAAAAGTAAAATACGAACTTGTTGACGGACTGAAAGAAAAACTTTCACGCACAAAAGCAGTGTTTGTCGGGGAATATCGAGGAATGACGGTTGCTCAGAGTACTGCATTAAGGGCAAAGGTCAGAGAAGCCGGCGGAGAATTGAAAATCGCTAAAAACACGTTATTCAAAATTGCAATGAAGGAGACCGGATTTTCTGAATTACCCGAAAGCATGATGAAAGGGCCTAATATCTTTGCTTTATGCTATGATGACCCCGTCAGCGTCGCAAAAGTTTTGAAGGAATGTGTAAATGACAAAACCCAGAAAACATTTATTTTGAAGGGCGGATTGCTTGAAAATCAGGTTTTAGATTTCAATCAACTCATGGCACTTGCGGAACTCCCGTCGAAAGATGTTCTCAGGGGGCAGGTTGTCAGAACCATTGCAGCACCGTTATCAGGTCTTGTCAATGTTCTGTCAGGAACTATCAGAAATTTTGTTACTTGCCTCGCTCAAATTCGGGACAAGAAACAGGAAGGCACAGCAGCCTAATTTTTATATTATTATTATTTATTAATTTATGGAGGAAAAATTATTATGGCACACGAAGAAATTATTAAGGCGATTGAAGAAATGTCAGTTCTTGAGCTTTCAGAACTTGTAAAGGCTCTTGAGGATAAATTTGGAGTTTCAGCTTCAGCAGCTCCTGTTATGATGGCAGCAATGCCCGGAGCAGGTGCAGCAGCTCCCGCAGCAGAAGAGAAGACAGAATTTGACGTTGTCTACAAAGCTCCCGGAGCAAACAAAATTGCAGTCATCAAGGCAGTAAGAGAAATTACATCGCTCGGCCTCAAAGAAGCAAAAGAACTCGTTGACAATCCTCCGAAGAACATCAAAGAAGGCGTTTCAAAAGAGGAAGCAGAGGAAATCAAAAAGAAACTCGCCGAAGCCGGTGCTGAAGTCGAAGTTAAGTAGGGATTTTTTTAACTGTGTGGGGCTTGAGAATGTGCATTTTCGAGCCTCTTTTGTTTATTGAAGGGAGGAAGATAAATTATGAACGTTTCGCAAGTTAAGGACAAAAAGAAAGTAATTACAATCGCCGTAATCTGTGTAATTTTGTTAATGAATGTCGTATGGACAATCGCACAAAACAAGTTTACACCCAAACTCGACGAAGTTAAAAACATAATTTCAGGGCTTGAAAAGAGAATTGAAAAACTCGAACAGGGCGGATTTTCAGACATGGCAGACTTGAAAAATGATTTTGAGGCCATGAAAGCTATTTCAGCACAATTTTCGGAAAGGGCGGCTGAATCCCTTAAAGCTGAAGAAGATCAGTTGAAATATCTTGAATCACAGGTTGAAGCACAAAAAGCAAAAGTTGAAGCGATGAAAAAATTATCGCAATAAAATAAATAATTCCCCTCTGTCAATGATGATGCCGGAGGGGAAAATTTTTTTATGTTTTATTCAGTTGTTGCAGGAGTTTAGCGTTATTTTCTTCGATTGATTTTGAAATTAACTCTTGCATTTTCTCTAACGTTATAGCAGGTGTAAGAACTTCACGGAGCTTTCTCGTTAATGGCACTACAAGCATAGGAATTAATGCTACTGCGGTTACTATGATAGTTAGAAACGCAATCCACCAGCCTACATAAGTCTCTAAAGATGACATTCTCTGTCCTAAATGGTTTTCCAAATCTGTCATTCTCTTTTCAACGCCATTTACACGTTCGGTCAGAACTTCAACTTTTTTGTCGAGTGCTTGAATTTCGTTTTTCAGTTCCGTCTTGACACTTTGAATTTCATTGTGTAATTCTGTCCTTACACCTTGAATTTCGTTGTGTAATTCTGTCCTTACACCTTGAATTTCGTTGTGTAATTCTTCTCTCAACGTCTGAAATCCTAATCTCATTTCGGCCATAAATGCGTCCATTTTTGCGTCAAAAACATCTTTGCGCAAATAAATATCTTTATCATCAGAAACTACTCCGAATGCTGCTGACGAAAGCAAAAATATCATTAATGCCGCAACAAAAAACTTTCTCATAAACATTTTTCACCTCCTTCAAATTGAATTATCTCCAAGTGCGTTTATTGTCAAATTATTAGGCTCTACCTTCACTACCCTGAACGGCGAAACAACATCGGCTGACAACATTATTTCGGCTTTTACAGGCAGCGTTACAGGTGCCATGAAAATATTTGACATGTCAACATAGGCTTTTATTTTGATGTCATCGGCTGAAAACTTTTCAATCAATGACGGCCTCCCCTCAATCGTTACCGAAACTGTCGAAGGGTTGCTGAGCCATTTATCCGGAGTTTCCGTTCCTCGAAATTCAACGGGAATATTTGCCAGCATTTTTTCGGCTCTAACCTCGCTAAGCTGTAAATTTACCCTGACTGACGAAGCATTTACGATTGATACTCCTTCAATTTCAGGCTGTTTTAACGGCACTACGATATTTTGATTTTCCGACATCGACGAAACATCTATAACTTCCGTGAAAACTGTTTCAACTCTTGAAAGATCTGCGGCTTTCCCCTCTACCTGAATTTCTGAAGGATCTGTCGTTATTGATTTTACGTCATAATCTGCGTCAAGTTTTCCAGTTAATCTGACATCAACCGGTACTCTCTTTCTTGGCAATCCTCGCGCTAAAATTCCCCTAAATCTTACCTGTGCAGGTTCGACAGTTACAGAGCCCTCAAACGGTTCTGACTGCAAAATCTTCACAGGGATTAATAATTCACGCCCTGCCTGCAATTCTTCGATTGTAGGGGTAACTCTCAAACTTCCGACCTTTGAAACATCATCTTCAGCACCTTTTATTCCGGCTTCTTTAGGGATTATTTCAACGCCTTCTATATATTGACCTTCAGGAATATTTTGAGGCAAAATCGTTTCCACCGTCATTAATCTTGTAACCTGCCGGACTAAATCCAGCGTAATTTGAGACGGAAAACAAGAAACAAAAATTATGTCTCTCGGAGTATCAACGTTGACATTAACCGTATATTTTTTGCCCGGTACTAAATTTCTTGCGTCAACATAGGCATTCACAAAATCATAATTTAAGCGCATTATTGCCTCTTCAGAGCCTCGAATTTCGATATCAACCTCCGAAACTCTACCCCTTAACATTGCCTGAGCGTCAAGCCCTCTATATTCAAGTTTCGTCGTAAATTTTCGTGTTATGTATTCGTTCTCTTCAAGGCCGGTAACGTAAATCCACATTATGACTGCTGACAAAATCGCTATTGCCCATAACGCCCATGATGACGAAAAAATTGAATCAAGACTGAAAGTTTTTAGCCTCATTTTACGAGCCCTCCGTTCTGTTTTTCCGTAATGTCAGGCCAGAACATATTTTTCAACGATGTTACAATTCTTTTCCAGCCTGTAACTACCTGTCCGCCCTTGAAATAATGCCTCAAAACACCTTCAATTTGAAAATCCTTCAAATTCTTCGATAATTTCCCCTTTACGGCAAGCGAAATCTCTCCCCGTTCCTCTGACACTACAAAAACTATTGCATCAGAAACCTGCGAAACTCCCAGTGCTGCCCTGTGTCTGGTTCCATACCATCGTGAAATTTCGGGAGCGTCTGCAAGAGGCAGATAACAACCTCCTGCAATCAATGAATATCTGTTCAAAACTACTGCTCCGTCGTGAAGAGGGTTATTAATCCAGAAAATCGAAATTAATAATTCCTCTGTTATATTTGCATTTAACTGAATGGCTGTTCTCGTGTACTCCCCAAGCTCTTCCTCCTGCTGAAATACCAATAATGCACCGATTTTGTGAGCCTTCAGGTAACTTAATGCCGCCGTAATCTGCCGTATCTTCATATCTGCCTCATCGTCTGACATATGATGATGTGTCGACAACAATCCCCGTCCGAGTTCCTCAAGCATTTTTCTTAATTCAGGCTGAAAAACTATCGGCACCGCAAAACTTAATGCGAGCAGGGAATTTCCAAGAAACCACGACAAAAGCCGAAATCTAAAAAACGAAGCAATACCCGCAAATATTGTTAAAAAAACAACTCCCTTGATTAACTGAATTGCACGTGTCCCGACAAGCAAAATTAAAATCCTGTAAATTAAGAACGATACTATTGCAATGTCAATCAGACTTCTAACGTTAACCCAGAGCATTTTTATTTACACTACCAACCTTACGTTACCCTTATAAACAAGTCCCCTTGTTCCGTCAATCGAAACAGTGTCATCGTCCATTAAAGTCGAAAAGGCATCGGCTACTCCGACAATGCAGGGAAGATTATAATCAATCGCAAGTGAATTTCCTTCGGCAAATAATAATCCGCTCTCAAACAAGACTGCTCCGACCTTTTCAAGAATTGGGCGATATTCTTCGGTTAATTGCCTGACAACTAAAATGCAGCCTGGTGTAGCCTTTTCGATTGCTTCTTCAGGTGTACGGGCAATACAGACTTTTCCTGTTGCACTTTTATTCGATAACGGAGTTCCGGATAATAAAATCGTTCCTGTCGTTAAGACCTCAACAACATTCGTAGAGCCCGGACGGCCTACAGGTACTCCCGCAGTGATTACGACAAGTTCACCTTCAGGTAATAAGCCCTTATTTACACATGTTGTAATTGCTTCACGTGCTGCAACGTTAATATCTGACATTTCAGAAAGCCTCACAGGGTGTACTCCCCACCATAACGCTAACTGTCTCCAGGTCTGCTGGCTGGGCGTTAAACCTAAAATCGGACACTCAGGACGGTGCTTTGAAATCATTTTCGCTGTTAATCCGCTTCGTGTTAAACAAATTATCGCAGGAGCTTTAATCTGTTTCGCGATTAAAACGGCTGCCCCGCTGACTGCATCGGGAATGGGAATAATTTTTTCCACCCCTTCGTCTCGCCCCTCCGTCTCTACGAGACACCTCCCCGCATTATGCAGGTGATTGCCCCAAAGGTTTAATTCCTGTTCTGCCCTATCGACAATATGTCTCATCGTTGCAACGGCCTGTACGGGATAATTTCCTGATGCTGTTTCCCCTGACAACATAACTGCGTCAGTTCCGTCTAAGACTGCATTAGCAACATCACTGGCTTCTGCTCTTGTCGGTCTTGGATTTCGTATCATCGAATCGAGCATTTGTGTAGCAACTATTACGACTTTCCCACGAACTCTGCACATCTCAATAATTTTTTTCTGAACTAACGGCACATCTTCGGTAGGAATTTCAACGCCTAAATCACCTCTCGCAACCATTACGCCGTCGACAACATCAACTATTTCTTCAATATTATCAACTGCCTGACGGGTTTCGATTTTTGCAAGGACTTTCATATTTCCGCCATAACTCTGGATTAACCTTCTGACTTCGACAATATCCTGACGGGTTTTGACGAATGAAACGGCTAAAAATTCCATTCCGTGCTGAATACCCCATGCAATATCCTGTTTATCTTTTTCAGAAAGTGCAGGCAGCGTTATATCAGAACCGGGCAAATTAATTCCCTTTGTGTT
>JAFSKE010000038.1 GCA_017449135.1 Synergistaceae bacterium | reverse complement strand
TGAAGGAAGACAATGCAAAATCGAAGGTGAACAGAGCTTAAACTGGAGATTAATTGATTCAGGCGATGTTGTCGTTCACGTTTTCAGTCATAAGGGCAGGGATTTTTACAGGCTTGAAAGACTCTGGGAAGAGTAATAAACCCCTCCACCGTTTCACGGTTCCCCTCCCCACAAGTGGAGAGGCAAAGTCTCCACTTGCTAAGGGGAGATGTCAACTTGTTGACAGAGAGGTTAATTTATCCTATCAACGCAATAGCAACGTCATTAACATTTGTACCCGTTGCACCTGTCATTAATAACGAATCTGCGGCTTTGAGTGCATTATAAGCATCGTTATTTTTCAAAACGTCAGAGATATTTATTCCTTTTGATTTCAAAATTGATTCTGTCTTACCGTCAACAATTCCTCCTGCTGCGTCAGTGGGGCCGTCTGTTCCGTCTGAACCTAACGAAGCTATCACGACATTTTCAATTCCTGAAATTCCGACTGCTGCCGACAAAGCAAATTCCTGATTTCTTCCTCCCATTCCTTTGCCCGTCAAATGCACAACCGTTTCACCGCCCGCAATTACTGCACACGGAGCTTTAACAGGCCGTCCCGATTTCACGATTTCGTTCGCTATCGAAGCCATTAAAGATCCAGCCTCACGAGCTTCACACGTCATTGTAGTTGTCAATAATAACGGTGTGTAGCCTTTTGATTTTGAAATTTCGCAGACTGAATCGCACAATGCCGTAACACTTCCGGTAATAACTGCTGTAACGTTGTCAAGAGTTTTCGGTGTTTCGGTCGATAAAATTTTTATTAATTCAGGTCTGAGTTTCAAATCATATTTTTTGACAATTCCAAGAGCCTCTTCACTCGTCGAATCGTCATGCCACGCAGGCCCCGAAGCAATACTGTCCAATCTGTCGCCTAAAACATCGCTCAAAACTACCATAAAGACATGAGCAGGTGAACAGAGTTTCGCAAATTTTCCGCCTTTAACTCCCGATAAATGTTTTCGGATTGTGTTAATTTCGACAATGTCAGCTCCGCAGGCCAATAACTGTTTTGTAACGTCTTTCATGTCATCGAGAGTAACGCCCTCAGCAGGAAGTTCAAACAATGCCGAACCCCCGCCCGAAACTAAAAATAAAACCGTGTCATTTGAATTTAGATTTTTGACGTGTTCGAGAAGTGCTTTAGTGCCTTTCAAAGTATTTTCGTCGAGAACAGGGTGTCCGGCTTCAAAGATTTCAAGACCTTTAATTTCTCCCATTGAATGATCGTATTTCGTAACGACAGCTCCTGAAATTTCAGAACCTAAAATGTCGCTCGCTGCCTTTGCCATTCTCCAAGCTGCTTTTCCGATTGATGCAACGATAACACGGCCTTTGTTTTTTCGTGATAAAAATCTTTCGTCGTTCAATGCCTCTTTAACTGCTGACTCTGGCAACACTGCTTTAATTGCTCCGTCAATAATTTCCCGCATATCCTTTTTCAAATCTGCCAAGATAAAAACCTCCTCTTAAATTTTTTTAGCTTCATGTTCCGCAGCAACTTTACCGATCATGCTGTCGTATAACATTTTCCAAAGCCCCGCACCTTCAGAACGTTTAACTAAATCTTCCGAAGACATTTCGAGCGATAATTCTTCCATTTGCTGATAAGGCCGTCCCTTGTCATCACCGCTGATTGACATTGCAGTTTTCCGCATATCCTTCCAGAGTTTCGACCATAAAATCGACTCAAACTGCTGACATGATTCTTTGAGTTTGAGTGCTTCGTCAGTTTTGTGAATTTCGGGATCGATTTTCGTTTTTACGAATTTCGTGCTGCTGATTGAAGTTGTGTTTAACATTTTCTCATCTCCTTACATCGTTACTAATTCGCCGTGTAAAGCTCCTGCCTTGTTGATAGCCTGCAAAATTTCGATAATGTCTCTCGGTTTTGCTCCCAGTGAGTTTAAGACTCTAACCATTTCTCTTACTGTTGTTGTCGAAGGCATTGCTATCATGCTTGTGCCGTCTTCTTCGGTTGTAATATCCGTCCTGTTTTCAATCGCAGTAACTCCCTGACCGAAAGATTCAGGCTGAACGACTACGGGAGATTCTCCGACAGTTACTGTTAAATTTCCGTGAGCGACTCCGACAGAACTAATTTTTACATTTCCGCCCATTACGACAGTTCCTGTTCTTTCATTAACGGCGACTTTTGCACTTGTATCGGGTTCAATTTCGAGTCCTCCCATGTTAGCTAAAAATGCTGCGGGGGCTTGAACATATTGTCCGGGCAAATTAACTTCGACTCTTCCAGCGTCAACGGCGTAAGCAACGACTCCATAAGCTCTGTTAATTGCATCGGCGATTCTTTGTGCTGTCGTAAAATCGGGTTCTCTCAACAACAAAGCAACCTGCCCTCCCATTGTGTAATCGCTTGGGACTTCACGTTCAACAATAGCACCTCTTGGGATTCTTCCGGCAGTAGGAATATTTTGTGTTCTTGTCGCAGCAGCACCCTGTGCAGAACCTCCGCCGACAATAACGGGGCCTTGAGCAACAGCGTAAATTTTTCCGTCAGCAGCTCTCAACGGAGATTGAATCAACATTCCCCCAGAAAGACTCGAAGCGTTGCCCATAGTATTAACATTGACATCAATATTTTGTCCCGGCCTTGCATAAGGAGGAAGTGTAGCGGTTAAAGATACTACGGCGATATTTTTCGTTCTCACTGATTTAGCATCAAGAGTTACGCCGAAATTCCGCATTAAATTTCTCATCATCTGAACAGCCATTTGTGAATTATCGCCCGTTCCGTTTAATCCTGTTACGAGTCCGATCCCCGTTAATTGGTTTCCTCTTGCACCTTCGACCTCTGTAATATCTTTGATTCTAACGTCAGGGTTGACACGTGCAAAATCCATATCCTGAAGGTTTACGGCAGCAAACGAAATATTAGAAAACGCAAAAATAAATATAAATGCAGCAATAAATTTTTTAATCATGATTCTATTAAAACACCGTCTGTAAAATTTGTGTAATGATTCCTACTTTTTGAGTTTTTGAAATTACCCCTCGTCCTTTAACTGCGATTTCGGCATTTGCGATTAAAGAACTTCGTATCTGATTATCAGCGTTGACATCTTGAGGGCGGATAACTCCGACAAGCTGGAACTGTAAAATTTCTTCGCTCGTTCTGACGTCTCTTGTGCCTTCGATGACAAGATTGCCATTAGGCAGAACTTCAGTTACAAGACATGCAAGAGTTGCTGTTGCGTGGTGTTTGCGTTCAACTGAGCCGCTTCCGTTTGACGCATTATTTGCTGAAAAAGTTAAACGCCTTATAAAATTCAAAATTCCCTGATCCTGTCCGTCCTGTCCGACTTGATTAGTAGTATTTTTTGAAACTTCCATTTCTGCTTCGTCTTTAGCGTCAGTTCTTTCATTCACTAAAACAGTGATTATGTCGCCGACTCTGCCGGGTCTTGAATCCCCGAATAAATTAGAGTTGTCGTCCCATAATGAAGCCGAAAAAGATAAAGACGAAAATGAAAATATAAATATTAATGCGAGAAAAAATTTTTTTGTCATTCTACTTTAACCTCCACGAAATTTTCATTTAAGATTTTAGCGTTTAATACAGTTTTTTTGTCGTCTTTTCTGCGGACTTTTACCCATTCTCCGACTCTGCCGTCTTCAAGTAAAATTCCGTCAACCGTAGCTCTTGCACCTCCGATTCTTGCAATAATTTTAACTTGTTTTCCCCGTTTTAATATATTCGAGTTTGAAAGATGCCTTAACAAAATCGGTTCTCCCTGACGAATATTTTTTTTTGCTGTCATTCCGATTATCTCATCAGCATTGAAAACAAAATCGCCCGGCTTTACAACTTTCATCGGACGAAGCATTAAATCTCCGTGTGTAATTTTTTCGCCCTGCCTGATGTTATGAGACGCAAAAATTACTTCCTGATTATATTCACTTGCTGAAGATCTAAAATTTTGATTTTGCCGTGAAGTGTTTGTGTTTGTATTTTTGCTTGAAGTTTCCGTGAAATTTCCTTCGTAGCCCGGCGATTCGATTCTTGAATATGAAGGCATGTATAACTCAATTCTTGCGTCGCTTGCATCACTTTCGGAAATGGCGTTCAAAACTTCATTGCGGGTTAATCTGTCCCCGTCAGAATAAAGAGTCAAGCCCGATAAAATTCTTCGAGTCGTTCTGTTTCCTCCCGAAATTTTAGCGACCTGTCCAAGCGTGAAAACATTTTCAAAGCTGTAAATGATTTCGGGGATTTCGATTCTGATATTTTGAGCGGCAAAGGCAGAATTTATAAAAAAAAGGAGCAACAACTGCCCCAATAATATTAATTTTGATTTTGACATTTTAACGCTTCAATCCATTTGCGATTCTTAATAATTCGTCGGCTGTCTGAATACCTTTTGAATTTGCTTCGTAGGCTCTTTGAGCGATTATCATTTCAACCATTTCTTCGACAACCTGAACGTTTGACATTTCGATTGCACCCTGCTGGATTTCGGGCATTCCGTCCTCTCCTGGATTTCCGACAATGGGTTCGCCGCTTGAATCAGAACGAAGAAAAATTCTGTCTCCCATTGCTCTAAGTCCTGCGGGGTTTACAAATCTTGCAAGTTCGATCTGTCCGATTTCTTCCATTTCGTTATCGACGTTCAAAATCGAAATTACTCCGCTGGGTGAAACGTCAATAGCTCTTGCATTTTCGGGAACTATTACGGCAGGCTCTAATAACAAACCGTCCTCGCTTACAATCTGCCCCTGATCGTCTAAATGCCAAGCCCCTGCACGAGTATAAGCTACGTTCCCGTTAGGGAGCATAACCTGAAAATAAGCATCTTCGCCCGCAATGACCCAATCTAAATCATTATCCGTAACCTGGTAACTTCCTTCTCTCATGAAACTTGGAGTCGCTACAACTCTTGTTCCGAGTCCGACCTGAATACCCGTAGGAACGACTCCGTCAGGTTCAACAGGGGCTCCGGGTTCTTTGTTGACTTGATACATTAAATCTTCAAAATCTGCACGGCGTTTTTTATAACCGGTTGTGTTTACGTTTGCAAGGTTATGAGTTACAACGTCTAAATGTGTCTGCTGTGCAATCATTCCCGATGCGCTTGTCCATAAAGATCTTAGCATTTCATAAATTCACTCCTTTAATTAGCCTCTGCTGAATGATGTAATTAATTTGCTTGTCTGTTCGTCATGAGTCATTAAAGCCTTTGAAGTTCCTTCGTAAATTCTTTGAGCTTCAATCATTCTAACCATTTCTTCAACGACACTGACATTTGAAGTTTCGTAAGCCTCAGACCAAATTCTGACATTTTCGACCGGCTGGGGTTCTCCTGATTGTTCAGTAGGAGTTAATAAATTTCTCGCTTCGTGTTTAAGATATGTAGGATTCTCAAAATTGAAAACCGAAACACGGCCTACTACTGCGTTGTTGGCAATAATCTGTCCTGTTCGATTAACTTCGATGCTGCGTGCATTTTCTCCGACATTCAGATTTCCGCCTTCACCTTGCAAAAACATTCCGTTGGGTGTAACAATATTTCCTGCGTTATCAAGCGTAAAATTTCCTTCACGTGTGTAAAAAGTATTTCCTGCGTTATCCGTAACCGAAAAAAATCCCTGTCCGTCAATCGCCATATCTAAAGGATTAGTACTCGTCTTAACAACTCCAGGACTCGTGTCCATTACATCTTCTGAATAAACCGTAGCAAGAGCAAACGAACCTATAATCTGTCGTCCCTTGAAAGGCATATCGGCAGGCAGCACGGTTGTTAATTTTGTCTCGGTATCTTCGGAAACTTTTTCGATTCTGTCCATTAAGGCAGAAAAATCAGCATTCGTATTTACACGGCGTTTGTAACCTGCTGTGTCAACGTTCGCTAAATTATTTGTGATAACGTCTAAATTTGTTTCCTGCACTATCATTCCCGATGCAGCTTCGTATATTCCCCTGTGCATTTAATTTATTCTCTCCCTAATAACGTTTTCGGCTTGAGCGTTTCAGATTTACTAACATACTGCTTCGGCCTGAATTTTTGAGATTGTCAATTTCCATTAATGCTTTACCGGTTCCAAGAGCAACACTTTCCATTGGATTTTCGGCTGTGAAACAGTTTATTCCTGTCTGTTGAGCGATTAATTCAGGAAGTCCCCTAAGCAAAGCACCTCCGCCGGTCAAAACAATTCCTCTGTCAATTATGTCGGCTGATAATTCAGGCGGCGTTAATTCTAAAACATTTCTGATCCCGTCAACAAGTGTCTGAATCATTTCTCCGATTGCCATATTAACTGCTGAACTTGTAACTTCAATCTGTCTCGGCAGACCCTGAACTAAATCACGGCCTTTAACAATCATTCTTTGATCTTCTTCGAGAGGCATACAGGTACCAATCATGATTTTAAGATTTTCGGCTGTCTGATCGCCTATTGCGAGATTATATTGACGGCGTAAATAACGCATAATTCCTTCGTCAAATTTATCTCCTCCGATTCTAAGCGATTTTGAAACTACAACACCACCGAGAGAAATTACTGCAATATCCGTTGTGCCTCCTCCGATGTCAACAATCATTTTTCCGCGAGCCTCTTCGACATTCAAATTTGCTCCGATTGCTGCTGCCATAGGTTCCTCGATTAAATATGCTTCTCTTGATCCGACCTCTAAAGCTGCTTCCAAAACTGCACGGCGTTCAACGTCAGTAGCTCCCGAAGGTACGCAGATCATTGCACGATTCCTGAAAAATTTTTGCGAACCTTTAGTTACACGTCTCATAAAATGCTGCAACATTGCTTCCGTCATGGCATAATTTGCGATTACTCCGTCTCGTAAAGGCCTTACCGATGTAATGCTTCCGGGAGTTCTTCCGACCATGCTTTTAGCGTCATAACCGACAGCTAAAATTTCTCCTGTATCTTGATCCACTGCGACGACAGAAGGCTCACGCAATACAACTCCGTGATGTTTTTCGTAAATTAATACCGTAGCAGTTCCTAAATCTATTCCAATATCAGTTCCAAACAAATTTTATTCCCCCAAAAAATATTAATGCAAGTGCGACTAAATTTATTCCTAAGTTACAACCGCTCTTAGTACTGCTGTCCTGTAGCGGCATTGGCGTTCCGTCTCTCCAGATTGTGCAGTCGGCTTTGACTTCACATTCTCCTACAACATCGACATCAACATAACCTGCTATTCTCAAAACTCCCGAAGAATTAGAATCAAATCTTAAAGTGTAAGAAAGTTTGTTTCTTGTTATAGTCGGGAGTACATACGGATTATTGGCGGTGGGTTCAAAATTCGGAAGAAGAACGGGGATTCTGATTCCATTCGGGATATTCTCATTCCAGATTTTAATTCCTGCCCCTGTGATGTCGAGTTTAAGATTAATGTCGTAGCTTGTGAGAGCTTTTAATTTTTCGTCAACAAGAAATCTTGAAATCTCTTCGCTGCCTAAAAGCAAAGTTTTAACATCGTCAGAAATTTCTTCGACCCTTTGAGTTTGTAAATTCATATCGCCCTGTAATCCTAATTCAAGCCTGACAAATTCTTTTTCGCAGAAACCCTGCCCGTAAATATTCCATTTTCCAGGAATTATAGTATCAACATAACTTCCATGTCCGACAACGGCATTCACGACAGAACACGAAAGAATTATAAATATTAATGCCGTCAAAAATTTTTTAATCATGATTTTCACTTTCAGTCCTTATTGCGTTAATCATGCCTGCCAAATATCCAGCACCGAATCCGTTATCGATATTTACGACACTGACACCGCTTGCACAGGAATTTAACATCGCAAGCAAAGCCGCCACTCCCCCGAATGAAGCACCGTAGCCCACACTCGTAGGAACTGCAATAACCGGACAATCAGCGAGACCTCCCAAGACACTTGCCAAAGCACCTTCCATTCCTGCGACAGCAATAATAACACTTGCACTCATGATTTCGTCAATGTGTGATAAAGCTCTGTGAAGTCCGGCAACTCCGACATCGTATAATCTTGAAACTTTATTCCCTAAAACTTCGGCAGTTAATGCGGCTTCTTCGGCGACTGGAATATCGCTTGTGCCTCCTGTTGCAACGAGAATAAAATTTTTACCTTTAGGCTCAGGGATTTTCCCATAAATTCCTGCTTTAGCGTCAGAATGATAATCAATTTCACAGCCGAGTGATTTTAATTTGTCAGCTGATTCCTGTGAAAGTCTTGTAATTAATATTGCTTTTTCATGATGAGATTTCATTACGTTAATAATTCCGGCGATCTGTTCGGGAGTTTTTCCGGCTCCGTAAATGACTTCAGAAACGCCCTGACGTAATTTTCTATGTAAATCAACTTTAGCGTATCCGATGTCCTCAAAGGGTTTTTCTTTTAATTTCAGATACGCATCATCAACAGAAATTTTATGATCACGAAGATTTTGAAGAATTTGTTTTATATCGTTCAAAAAAATTTTCACCTCTCCGCAAATAATATCACATAAATATGTAAAACCTCTCTGTCGATAAATCGACATCTCCCCTTGTCAAGGGGAGACTCAGCCTCTCCGTTTACGGGGAGGGGAACCGCTTGCGGTGGAGGGGTCGTGCGAAGGGGTCTGACAGAGGGGTTACATTAACAGAATTTTTCCAGTTTTGACGCTAAGATTTCCGACAATTCCTCGACGAGGCTTTTTTCGGGAGCTTCAACAAGGATTCTCAATAACGGCTCTGTTCCTGAAGTGCGGATAAAAATTCTTCCTTTTGAAACTTTAACGTTATATTCTTCGACGATTTCATTAATTGCCTGCATATTTACAAGTTCGCGGGATTTTTTGAGAGTTAAATTTGTAAGTCTTTGGGGGTAACGTCCGAATCTGTCAGTCAAAGTTGAAATATCTTCGTTCAAATCGTGAATGGCATTCAAAAATAACATTGCCGTGCAAAGTCCGTCGCCTGTTCCCGTAAATTCAGTAGCGATTATGTGGCCTGACTGTTCACCGCCTAAAGCAGCTCCCGACTCTCTCATTGTTTCAAGAACGTAACGATCTCCAACGGGACATCTGAGGGTTTTAATTCCTTCGTTTTCAAAATGAGTCTCTAATGCCATGTTGCTCATGACTGTGATAACGACTTTGTCAGAACCTTTTGTCTTGCGTTTTGAAAGCCATCGCCCGATTACCCATAAAATAATATCTCCGTCAATGATCCGGCCATGTTTATCGCAGATTAAAACTCTGTCAGCATCTCCGTCAAATGCAAATCCGACTGACATTTTATTTTCGACAACATAATCCGTTAAATTTTTCATGTTCATAACGCCGCAATTTTTGTTGATGTTGAGGCCGTTGAAATCACGTGAAATTATTTTTGTGTTGAGACGTGAAAATTTTGTGTTTTCAACTAAAATCGGAACACTTTTAGCACTTGCACCGTTTGCACAGTCAAAAACAGTGTTATCAATCACAGCGTCATCATTCAAAAATGAGGCTATGTGCCTTGCGTAGGCGTGAACAAGCTCGTGGCGGTCATAAATATTTCCGACATTTCCGGAAGTGTTATTGCTTTCGTCGTGAAATAATAAATTTTCAATTTCGAGTTCTTCCTCATCAGAGAGTTTGCAGCCGTCAGAACCTAAAAATTTAATTCCGTTGTATTCAGCGGGATTGTGTGAAGCACTGATAACAGCTCCTCCGTCAGCGTGAAGATATTTTATTGCGAAACTAACGCCCGGTGTCGGAATTATTCCTGCCGAATAAACATCTGCACCTTCAGAACTTATCCCCGAAGATAAAGCCCCCTCAAGCATTTTTCCCGTTAATCTTGTGTCCGAGCCGATGATGATTTTTTTTCCGTGATTGAACTTTATAAATGCCCTTCCCAAATTCAAAGCAAACTCAGGAGTCATGTTTCCGGAATTTGCGAGGTCTCTTACGCCGTCAGTACCAAAAAATTTACGTTCCATTTTCTGTATTAAACATCTCCAATAAAAATTATTAATGTCATATTATAAAATTTTCACATGTTTTGCTGATTTTGTCGCAATGATTCTCTCATAAAAAATTTTTGCTATAATTTTCAAATATTATAATCACGTTTAAGGAGTTTATACTTAAATAAATGGCAGGAATACCACGGGAAGAATATTATGAGTACATTGAAGATTGTTTATCGAATTATCCGTCAAATCTTTCAAGACTTGAAGTTTTGCAGAAGGATTTGGAACTTTTGCGTGCTTCAACAGATGTCCAGGCTCAAAATTATTCGGCTGTAAACAATTCACCTAAAACCAAACATTCTGATCCTGTTCCTGAGTATGTACAACGAATCGAAAAACTTGAAAATGAAATTGCAAAACTTGACAGAAAAACAACTCAAATAACTAAAATGATTAAAGACTTAAAAAGCCCGTATGCTCTGGATGGGTCTAAAAATTCGGATTTTATAAAAATCTTGGGGCTGCATTATTTCAGTGGCAACCCGCTGTTTATTATCCTTGAAGCTACAGGCTGGAGCCGTGCAACATTTTTCCGCAAAAAGAAACAGTTATTTGATTTAGCATTGCAATATCTCGGTATCATGCCTGACGATAAAGATACAGATACAAAAACGTTAGAGCCTTAGCGATGCCTTTATAACAGTTCCTTCGCCGATTTTTGAGTTTATGCTTAATTTTCCTCCCATTAACGACATTCTCTCAGTCATGCTTGCAAGCCCCCTGTGTCCTTCAACTCTTAAAGTTTCGTGATTTATATTTTCGGAATCGAATCCCTCGCCGTTATCTGAAATTTCAAGAATTAAAACATTATCCTGTTTCGTCAACTGAATATGAACTTCCGTAGCGTTTCCATGTCTTACGGCATTAGAGACGGCCTCTTGAATTATTCGTAAAAGCGAAAGAATTTTATCGTTCTCGATTTCAACAGTTCTGACATCATCATCGTAATCTGAAGTTATTAAAACGTCATAAACCTGCGATAATCTCTCTGCAATTTCCGTCAAGGCTTCGGAGAGTCCTAAATCAATCCACGGCGGTGCAAGTTCGTCGCACAAAGCACGCAATTCACGCACAACACTTTTAGCGATTGTTTCAGTTCGTCTGATTCTGACAGTTTCTCCGTTATCGTCATCGAGTGCCATATGTAACTGCTGAACGAGTGCCGTAACGTCCTGCAAAGGTCCATCATGAATTTCTCTCGCCATGTCCATTCTTTCCTGTTCTTGAGCCTGGACAATATCCCTGACATAACGATTTCTTAAATTATCACGTTCAACGGCTGCCTGTGCAAATCTTCTCAAAGCTGAATGAACGCTCTCGATCTCCAAAACGGCTTTACTTGAAATTTTTTCGGGAACATCTTTTCCGAGTGTCATATTATCGATTTCACTGACAAGAGATTTCAAGGGATTCACGAGTCTGCTCATCAATAATTTAATCGCAAGGAAACTGAAAAACGCAATGCAGATTAACAACACCGGCCATAATCTTACAATTCCTACGAGACCTCCCAATAATTGAGTCCATGAAACGGCAGCAACAACATATCCCCCGCCTGTTCTTTTAACGGGATAAACGGCGAGAGTATATTGTGAACCTTGACGATCTTCAACTCTCATAGCTTTTCCAATGGGTAAATCTTTCCGCCATATTGCAGCGATATTCATTGCTCCCGGAGAGGCTATTATTACTCGTCCCTCTTGGTCTATCAAAGCAACCCAGCCGGGAATTGAAGGCCCCCACGAGAAAAAAGGAAATCTTGTGAAATCGCTTATCATTGAAAAAGTCCAGACATCAGAATCTGAACTTAAATGATAAGACATGCTCTCCGCTAAATCTTGGACATAAGAACTTACAGCCGCCTCCATAGCTCTTTCCTGACTTAACATTCCTCCTATTGCAACACATACGACTGCAACCGAAGGAATTATCAGTGCGAATAACAATAAGGCCAGAAAATGCGCTCTGGTCTTTGTGATTTTTTCTTTTAATTTTATCGGCATAAATTTTTAATCGTCCTCTAATAATTCCTCTAAGGTTACAACGCCGTATTTCAAAGCAAGCAATAAAGCCTCAGTTTTATTTCTTGAACCTAATTTGTCATAAATCGAAGCTAAATGAGTCTGCACCGTTCTTTCGCTGATAAATAATCTTCGTGCTACTTCTTTGCTTGAAAGTCCTTTCGCCGCCAACAACAAAACTTCACGTTCACGGCCTGAAAGCGGTTCGGGTATAAAATCCTGATCTCCCGACATTACCGAAGCAACTTCGGGATCAAGATATAAACCTCCTTTTGCAACGGTGTTAATTGCAGTCGTTAATTCTTTAGGACTTACAGTTTTGAGAACGAAACCTTTTGCGCCAGCTCTCAAAGATGCAATTACATATTGTTGAGCGTCATATGATGTCAGCATTATTATTGCCGTAGGGAGTGAACTGCTTTTAACTTTTTGAGCAACTGAAACTCCGTCAAGTCCGGGCATTCTTATATCAAGCAATGCAACATCGGGTTTAAGTTTTACGATTAAATCCCAAGCCTTTGCACCGTCTTCAGCTTCTGCGACAAGTTCAAAAGCACTTTCACGTTTCACAAATTCAGCAATCCCCGAACGTGTCAAAGGGTGATCGTCTGCAAGTAAAATTCTTATTGCCATTATATTTTCATCTCCGAATATTTTTATGTTAAATTTTTACATTCCGATTAATTTTTCAACGGGACGTAATGCTTTAATCGTTTCGTTTATAACATCATCGAGGGACATATTCATTCGTTCAGCTCCCTGTTTGATGACTTCACGATTAACACCTCTTGCGAAGGCTTTATCTTTCCATTTCTTTTTGACTGATTTTAATTCAAGGTCGGCAAGAGATTTTGAAGGTCTCACAAGTCCAGCCGTGATTATTAATCCGGTCAGCTCGTCAATCGTGAATAAAGTTTTTTCCATGTCGCTCAAAGGTTCAACGTCAGTACAAATTCCGAATCCGTGAGACTGAACGGCACGAATTATATTCTCGTCAATTCCCGGAAAAGAATCCCGCAAAAATTCAGGTGCAAGATGACAGTGTTTTTCAGGAGTCTGAGAAGTTTTTTCCCAGTCTATGTCATGAAGAATCCCAACGACTCCCCATAAATCAGGATCAGAATTATAAATCTCAGCGAAGTGTCTCATGGTACTTTCAACGGCGATTGCGTGATGAATGTGAGATTCTTCGTCATTATATTTTTTCAAAAGTTCCAAAGCCTGTTCTCTGGTTGGTATCAATATAAATTTCTCCTCATTAAAAATTTCTGCCTGTAATTATAGCTTAAATTCAAGTTGTATAATCTTAGTATTTTTAAGGAGGTTTTATTTTGCATAAATTATTTGCTGCTTTTACGCTGATTTTTACGTTTTTATGTTCTTGTGCTGCCTTCGCTGAAAGTAAATCGGCGATTCTTGTTGTGTCGTTTGGAACTTCGATGCCCGAAGCAAGAAAAGCCATTGACAATCTTGTTGACAGTGCAAAAAAAGAATTTCCGGATTACGAAGTCAGATTAACATTCACTTCAAACATAATCAGGCGGAAAATTTCAAAGGAGCTCAACGAAAATATTTCAAATCCCGTCGAAGCACTCGCAAAATTAAATGACGAAGGTTTTACGGAAGTTTTCATAATGCCGACACATATTATTCCAGGTGAAGAATATGACGAAATTAAAAATGTCTACGAGGCTTTCAAAGTCTTAAAAGGCAAATACGGATTCAAGAAATTAAAACTCGGAACGCCTTTTATGAACAGTGCAAAAGATTGTGAGAGAATGGCAGAAATTTTAATCGAACGTTTCAAAACACAAATTCAAAATCCCGACACTGCAATAGTTTTAATGGGACATGGAACGCCCGAACATTTTGCAAATTCAATGTATGCTCAATTACAGTTAGCGTTGAATCAAAAACTCTACGGAAAATTTTTTCTCGGAACTGTCGAGGCTTCACCGATGATTGATGATGTTGTAGCGGAATTAAAACGACACCCCGAAATTAAAAATCTCGTTCTCTCTCCGTTAATGATAGTTGCAGGGGATCACGCTAATAATGATTTAGCAGGCGAAGATGACGAAGAATCATGGCTGAACATCTTAAAGTCAAACGGTTATGAAAACATAAAAACATATCTTGTCGGACTCGGCGAAGATAAAAACATTGCTGGAGATTTCGTGAAAAAAATTCATGCTCTTACGGAGTAATAAATTTTTCCTGATATTTCTGTTAATATTAATTTCGTTATGGCGAATCACTTCGGGAGATTGGGAAATTCCTTTAACCGATGTGATTCGTTATTTATTTTCGGATTCAAATTCAACTTCAACAGAAATCATCGTTATAAAATCCGTGAGGCTTCCGAGATTATTATGCTCGATTTCAACGGGGGCATTGTTAAGCGTTTCGGGAGTAATTTTTCAGGGACTTTTAGCGAATCCGTTAGCAGAACCTTATACTCTTGGAATTGCTGCGGGGGCTGCGTTCGGAGCTTCAATAGGGATTATATTTAATTTTATGATTATGCCTTTGTCATTCATGGGAGCATTGACGGCGTTATTTTTGACAGCATTAATTTCATTTCACGGAGGAAACGAAAAAATAATTTTGGCCGGAGTAATTTCAAATTCGATTTTGTCGGCAGGAGTAACATTTTTGAAGGCAACGGCGGGCGAAAAAATCGGCTCTGTAGTTTTATGGTTAATGGGGAGTTTTTCGGGGGCAGGAACAAAAAATATTTTTCCGATTATGTCGGGACTGTTAATAATAATTATTCCTGCGTATATTTTAGCTCCATACCTTGATGCAATGTCTTTAGGGAAAAACCGTGCGGCAGTCTTGGGAGTTAATGAAAATCTTGTAAGGCGAATTTTGTTAATCACAACTTCAGTTGGGATTTCGTTTTCAGTAAGTTCATTTGGGATTATAGGTTTTGTCGGCCTTGTAGTGCCTCATATTTCGAGATCATTAACTGGAGCATCGCACAGGAATTTGATAATTCACTCGGCATTAGTCGGAGCAATAGTTATGGCATTGTCAGACGGAGCAGCCCAGAAATTAAATGAACTTCCGGTCGGAGTTTTAACGGCGATGTTCGGAGGAATATTTTTCTGCTGGATTCTGTCGAAAAAATAAATTATTTCACGGAATTTCTCAAAATTGCAGGAAGATTATTATCGTTTTGAACCTGTGCAATTAATTCGTTTCGTCTTTTGTCGTTCCCGTCATATAAATCTATTAATCTGCATTTAATCATTGAAACACGTTTTGAGTTCGGATAATTTTTCAAACATAATTCCAACATTTCACGAGCTTCCTGTCTCATTTCTTCGGGAAAACCGTCTAAATATAAGTCCGCTAAATCCCAGTAAGCATTTTCGCCTTCTTCAGTTCCTTTGCAGGTGTCAATAATTCTCTGTAAAATTTCCTCACGTTCAAAAGGGTCTCCGTTACTTCCCAAGCGGTTTAACTGGACTCTCAAAATTAATCCTTCACGCTCGATTGAATTAATATCGGCACAAAAGGCAGGAAACGAATTTAATATTATTAACATAAAACAAATAAATATCTTTTTCATAATTAATCACTCCTTAAAATAGAATTATACACTTTTGAAGATGTTGCAAAAAAAATTGTGAGATGATAAAATTTCCGAGTTTGATTTGAGAATGCCGGTGTGGCTCAGTGGTAGAGCAGCGCACTCGTAATGCGCAGGTCAACAGTTCAAGTCTGTTCACCGGCTCCAGAAAAACATTTACTAACCTAAAAATGAATTATGAAATCAACTGAAAGATCCGTCTGAAAGGGCGGATTTTTTGTTATATCATGCTATTATTAATGACAAAATTTTTTCTTAGGAGTTAAAAAAATCATGGGAGTTTTGAAACATTACAAATCACTTTTGCCGATTACTGAAGCAACGCCGAATGTAAATCTTGAAGAAGGTTCAACGCCGTTAATATTTTTGCCTCGTGTCAGTGAAAGATTAGGAATAAAACTTTACGGAAAATTTGAGGGCTGTAATCCTTCAGGGTCATTCAAAGATCGTGGAATGGTTTTAGCGGTTGCAAAAGCTCTTGAAAAGGGAAAACGTGCGATAATCTGTGCTTCGACCGGAAACACTTCCGCAAGTGCTGCAGCATATGCGGCCTCACAAGGCATTCCCTGCTTTGTATTGCTTCCTGCGGGAAAAGTTGCGTTGGGTAAATTGGCTCAGGCTTTAATGTACGGTGCAAAAGTCATCGCAGTAAAAGGAAATTTCGACAGGGCTTTAGAGTTAGCTCGTGAAGGTGCAGAGAAAACAGGCTGTGCAATGGTAAATTCAGTTAATCCTTATCGACTCATCGGTCAACGTTCTGGAGCATGGGAGATATGCGACGTTTTAGGAAAAGCTCCGGACTGGCACGCAATCCCCGTAGGAAATGCCGGAAACATCAGCGCATATTGGGCAGGTTACAACGAATATTTGAAAATCGGAAAAATTAATTCGCTTCCTCGAATGATGGGTTTTCAAGCTGAAGGTGCTGCACCTCTCGTAACAAATAAACCTTGTCCGAATCCCGAAACAATCGCAACGGCAATCAGAATTGGAAATCCCGTAAGTGCACATTTAGCCCGTGCAGCAGTGAGCGAGTCAAAAGGTGAATTTAATTCTGTTACTGACGAAGAGATTTTGAACGCACAAAAAATTCTTGCATCTGAAGGCGGAGTTTTTGCAGAACCTGCATCGTGTGCACCTCTCGCAGGATTGATAAAATTAAAATCACTCGGAAAACTGCCCGAAGGAATTACAGTTACAATGATTTTGACGGGAAACGGATTAAAAGACCCTGACACGGCCATGTCTCAAGTCGGAAAACCGATTGAAATTAATGACACACTCGAAGATTTAATGAAGGTTTTAGAATGTCGTTAATACAAATTAAAGTTCCTGCAACGACGGCGAATTTAGGTTCAGGGTTTGATACTTTGGGAATGGCTTTGAGTCTTTACAACATTTTCACGATAAACGAAATTTTGCCCGAAGATGAATATAAATGTAAAATTTTCGGCGAAGGTGCATTCTCTGACGAACTAAAAGACGCAAAGAAAAATTTACTTGTCAGAAGTTATCTTCAGGCCTGCGAAGAATTTAATATTTCACCGAAGGGATTTTCGTTTGAAAGTTGTAACGCCGTTCCGTTAAATCGTGGTTTGGGAAGTTCATCAACAGCAATAGTAGCGGGAGTTGCACTTGCGAATGTTTTATCGGGAAATAAATTTTCGGAATCTGAATTGCTCCGTGTTATGACAAAAATTGAAGGACACCCCGATAACGTAGTTCCTTGTTACATCGGAGGAATGACAGTTTCATGCTGGGACGGTGAATCTTTACGTTACGTCAGACTTCCAGCACTGCCGAAAAATTTGAATGTCATTGCTGCCGTTCCTGATTTTCAAGTTCATACAGAGGACGCAAGAAAAATTCTTCCTGAAAGTGTACCGTTTCGCGATGCGGTTTTTAATGTCAGTCATGCAAGTATTTTATGTGCAGCATGGGCAATGGGACGCTGGGATTTATTGAGAGTCGGAATGGAGGACAGACTGCACCAGTCTCACAGAGCAAAATTATTTCCTGGTTCAACAGGTGAAAAATTCCTGCGTGAAATTAATAATCACCCTGACTGTGTAGCTACTGCGATAAGCGGTTCAGGGCCTACGATGATTGCAATAGTTCACGGAAAAGCCGGAGAATTATCGAAAGC
Source organism: Synergistaceae bacterium (assembly GCA_017449135.1). Classification (GTDB taxonomy): domain Bacteria; phylum Synergistota; class Synergistia; order Synergistales; family Aminobacteriaceae; genus JAFUXM01. The sequence continues at coordinate 8,019 of JAFSKE010000038.1, read as the reverse complement.
AATGTGCAGAATTTTCTCCGACGGTGGAGCTGCCTCACACTTTTTTGTTTTGAATTGTGCTTCAGGAACAGTTATCTCCCCTTGCTAAGGGGAGATACAATTTTTATTAAATCTTCAAGACTTTCCATTTCGTAAAGGACGTAAAAATCCGCATAAATTTTTACTTAAACAAAAGGCAGGTTTTACATACAGATAGAAATAAAACAGGAATAAATTTATAACAAAAATTTTTATTCAGATGGTATCTAATTATTTTTTGCAAGTTTTTTAGAAAAAAAGAGCACACTCTTTCTTCAAATATGCTCTTTTTCTCATTAATAATATCTTTGAAACCTCTTAACTTAATGACATTGCTCAAAAAAGGGGAGGCGATTGCTGAAAGGTTTTAATGTCCCTGTCCGTAATATGCGTTGGCACCGTGTTTGCGGTAATAATGTTTATCCTGCAAAACCTGCGGGGCGGGTTCAACTTTAGGATTTATTAATTCCGTTCTGAATGCCATTTTTGCGACTTCTTCGAGAACTACTGCACTGTGTACAGCGTCAACTGCATCTTTTCCCCAAGCGAAAGGCCCGTGATTTTTGCACAAACATGCCGGAACTGCCATAGGGTCTTTGTTGAGTCTCTTAAACTCATTCACGATTAATTTTCCCGTGTTGAGTTCGTAGGCTTCGTCAATTTCCTCTGCCGTCAAAACTCTCAAACATGGAATTTCACCGTAATAATAATCCGCGTGTGTCGTTCCGTAACATGGAATGCTTCGTCCTGACTGTGCCCAGCTTGTTGCATATGATGAGTGAGTGTGAACGATTCCTCCAACGGCTTCAAAATACTTGTACATTACTGCATGGCTCGGAGTGTCTGATGAAGGATTCATTTTTCCTTCAACTTTTTTTCCGTCAAAATCAACAACAACCATGTCTTCGGGCTTCAAATCTTCGTATGGTACTCCGCTTGGCTTGATTACAAATAATTTTTTCTCTCTGTCAACTGCACTGACATTTCCCCATGTAAAAGTTACGAGTTTGTATTCAGGTAACATCATGTTAGCTTCGTAAACTTTCTGTTTTAATTCTTCAAGCATGATTAATAAATTTTTCTCCTTTCACAAAATCACTGACAGAATGCTTAATCCTGCCAAAGCTCCAATCACAAAAATTATCGTTCCTGCGATTAATAATCCTATGTGAGCGTGTTTTTCAAGAATTGTCCCAGTCTGTGAATCATAATATAAATCCATTTTGTCGCCGATTTTGAAAGTATTTTTTCCGCTGGAATTGATTTTGCATTTTCTGGAATATTCATGGCCGTTAATTTCGTATTTCACAATCGGGTAATACGTGAATTTTGAGGCTTTCCAGATTTTTGTTTCTTTCGATAACTGACGTGTGAAAATTTCCGTGATTTCAGCGTCAATGCGTTTGAGATTTCGTTTTTTCAGCGAAAAATAATTCCATAATAAGCTGATCCCTGCTCCGATTAAAATTATTGTCAGGCATATCATTGCTTCAACTTCTTTTTTTTGACTTTCAAAGAGTGTCAGCAAAATCAATAACGCCCCTCCGAACATCATTACTAAAGGGTGAAAAATATTTGCTTCGTCCTGTAAATAATTCGGAGTTTCCTTGCGTTTCTTCAGCCATGTTTCAACCTGAACAGAGCCGACAAGAAATATTATAATTCCTGGAATATACGGTAAAACCTGCGATAAATAATCAGTTTCCATATTCTAAAATCTTCTGCCAAATTTCATTGAGTGATTTTATCTGATTAACATCTTCGCTGACTTCGTGATTTTTTTTGTTGAATAATAACGCCTTCATTCCGAAATTTTTTGCTCCTTCGTAGTCCTTCCTTAAATCATCGCCGATAAAAAGACATTCGGATTTTTCACAGCCTGATTTATTCAAACACATTTGAAATAATTTCGGTGAGGGTTTTTCCTCGCCTGCTTCTTCGCTCGTAACAATGAAATCAATATATTGAAGGATTTTCATTTTTTCAAGTTTCAGCATTTGAATGTAAGGTGTCATGTCAGTTCCGATTCCAATTTTAATTTTGTTGTCCTTCAAAGTCTGCATTACCTCGACAAGACCTTCATAAGGAATCAGGGTTTCAAGCATTGTTGACCAGTAAAGCTCGTAAAGTTTGGCAGCATGAGGAAAAAGAGACAGGGAGGAATGTTCAAGCATCTTTTGATACCTTAGCATTCTGTCCCTGCAGCTTCCGTTATAACCAATCTGTGAATAAATTTCGTGTTGAACGGCTAAATGTTTTTCGTCAAATTCTTCAGCAGTCCAACCGAAATTTTTTTTTGTGTAGTCTCGTAACTTGTCTAACGAAATATTATTTGAGTACACAAAATCGTAAAACGTGTTATCAATGTCGAATATTACGCTCTTAATCAATAAGTCCGGCATCTTTTAATGCTGTCTCAATCTCTTTGTCGGACATGACATTCTTTAACGTAATCAAAGTCGTTTTTGATGTGTCAATTCCGTCAAAAGTTTTTGCGAAAGGTTTTGCACAAAGTACAACATCGTAGCTTGAAGCCGCGCTCTTGCCCTCAGAGACTGCACAATGACTGATTTGAGCGGGTTTAATGTTGTTTCGTGTCATAACTTTTTTGATTGCGTTCTCCATTAAGAGCGATGAACCTGCTCCGTTTGCACAACATGCCAATAATTTTTTTCCGTCGAGTTTTGCCATGATAAATTATTTTCCTTTCTTTTCTGCAATGTGAGCTTTGTATGCTTCGTAGTCTTCAGTGATTAAGAAATAGCCTTTGGGATCCATTAAGTATTCGATTTGAGGAATTGCAAGCAACACTACAACAACAATAGCAACTCCGATATAACCTGCGTAGTGCATTACCCATGTGAATGCCGGCCAGACTGTATCCCAGTCGAACATTCCAAGATAACCGCCGTAATTTGCAAGTCCTACCCAGCCTGCGATTAATGCAGCTCCGAAAACCTGAATCAATCCTGAAATAAACGGAATGATTAAACAAGCCTTTAATCCGCCTTTTTCATTTGCTACAAGTCCGATTGTTGCGTTGTCAAAGAATACGGGAACGAATCCGCAGATAATGATTGTTGGTGAACCTGAGAAAATCAAAATCAAGATTGCTGTAATCTGTCCGAATAAACCTGCCAAGAAACCGAATGTAACAGCGTTTGAATCTCCGAAACCGTAGCAGACTGCGCAGTCAACGCCGGGAATTGATGACGGTAATAATTTGTCTGCAATTCCTTGGAATGATGCTGTCAATTCTGTTACGAATGTTCTAACGCCTAACTGCAAAATTGCAAGATAAACTGCAAATTGTAATGACGTGTTCAAGCAGTAGAAACCGAAATTCATGCTCTCTTTGATAATTCCTTTTCCAACAAAGAACGGTTTTCCGATAACTACCATGATAATGCTGAAGAAGAATGTCATTAAGATTGCAGTACAAACCATATTTTCGTTGAAGATTGAGAAGAAGCCGGGCATTTCGAGATCGCCGACTTTTTTAACTTCACGTTTTCCGCCTCTGTCTCCGAAGAGAACACCTGCGAGCCAATAACCGAATCTGATTCCGAACATCTGCTGGTGTGCGATTGCAAAGCCTGCTCCGTCAGTTAATTCCTGCATTGGTTTAACTGTTAAGTTTGAACCGACTGCCCAATATGCTCCCAAGATTACTGACATAACGATCATTAAATATAAATCGTTGCTTCTAAGTGCAGGAAGTGCGAACATGATTAACCAATAAGCCGTTGCAGCCTGCTGAACCTGTACGTGGCCTGTCGTGAAAAGAGTACGGCATTTTGTAATTTTGTTGAAACGAACGAGAATTATATTAACGATGAATGCAATTAACAAAAGTGTCATAACCTGTGAGAAGCCTTTTCCGAAAACTTCTTCAACTCCTGCCGTAACAGCGTTCTGTCCGTAGTAAGGGTCAATGACGCAAGCCGTTAAATTAAATCTCTCTTTGAGACCTACAAGAATAGGACGGAAGTTTCCGACTAATCCGCCTGAACCTGCATTCAAGATTAACATTCCGATGATTGCCTTCAAAGTTCCGGCAAGTGTGTCGTACCATTTTTTACCCATTAAGCAATAGCCCAACAGTGTCAAAAATCCGACCATGTAGGGAGCCTGTTGCAAAATGTATGTCGCAAAGAAAGTCCAGATTTCGTTGAGTATAAACATTTTTATTCTTTATTTTCCTTTCGTAAATTTTTATTCTTCTTCACAAGGGTATTTCTTTTCGGCTTCCAAAATGTCTTCGGGGGTTTTTGCTTCTGCAAGAGCGTCAAGTAATTCTTCATTCTGGAAAATGTTTGAGAGCTGCTGAATGTTATTCATGTGTTCGTCGGGATTGGCTGAACAGAGAGTGAAAAATAAATTTGCTTTTTTCTCCTCGCCGTCCTCATCTTTGCCAAAATCGATTAAATTTTTGCAGACCATGAAACCGATTCCGGTTTTGTAAACTCCTTCAGCGTTCTCAGTCGTATGAGGCATTGCGACATTATGTTCGAATACCATGTAAGGGCCGTATTTTTCGATGCAGGCAATAATCTGTTTGTAAAAATCAGCAGAGACACTACCGTCAGCGATTAAACTTTCCGTGCTGACTTTAACAGCTTCCTGCCACGTAAGCCCCGCTCCGTCAATGAATTTGTAATGTTTTTTCGCGACAATATCCTGTAATACCGTTGACATTTTTTCAATCTCCTACAAGCAAGAACGATAAGGAATATTCTGAGGAGCCTCGAAACAATCTTCAAAACCTCTTCTGTGATGATAATAAATCTTGTCTTTGTCCTGAGGATAAGTGTATTTTCCTCCGACCTGCCAGAAGAACGGGTGGAATTTGTATTCGTTGCGGTCTTTCTTGAAGTCGTACATCAATTTAATTTCTTCGCAGTCAGCTTGGAAATTCGTCCAAACGTCCCAGTGAATCGGGATTACAACTTTGCAGCGGAGATTTTCAGCCATTCTCAAAACATCAATCGAAGTCATTTTATCCTGCATTCCGATCGGGTTTTCGCCGAATGATCCGAAAGCTACGTCGATGTCGTAATCTTTTCCGTGTTTTGCGAAGTAAATCGAGAAATGAGAATCTCCGGAATGATAAATATTTCCGCCGGGTGTTTTAACGAGATAATTAACGGCTTTTTCGTCCATGTCAGTAGGGCATTTTCCGGTTAATTCCTCACGGTCAGGGCCTGTCGAATCTGTAGTTACGATGCAGGTTCTGTCGAAACTGTCAAGGCAGACAATCTCTAAATCTTTGATTTTGATTACATCGCCGGGTTTTACGATTTTGCAGCGTTCTTCGGGTACTCCCCATTTGACCCATGTTTCAACAGATTTTAACGGGCCGATGAAGGGGACGGGAATTTCTTTTCCGTTTTCGTCAGTCGTTGTCATGTTGCTTTGAAGGACATGAGCTGCCCATTCCGCCGACATGTGATCCTGATGATAATGAGTTGCAAGGACTGCATCAACCTGTTTGAATGCAAACGGATCAATCACAAACGGGACATTGCGTAAATTGGGCTGCATTGCACGTCCGCCGCACATGTTAGCCATTTGATGACCGACTGCCATTTTTCCGTTTCCGTGAGTTCTTTTACCGTTTCCGCACCATAAATCAATCGTAATGTTAGCTCCGCCTGGTGTCTTAAACCAAATTCCCGTGCAGCCAAGCCACCACATTGCTACATTTCCGGGTGCTACGACTTCGTTTTCAATGTCCTCAACAAGCCATGTTCCCCATTCAGGGAAAGTACTCATAATCCATTTTTCACGAGTCATTTCTGAAATTTTGCTCACTACAAATAACCTCCTTAATAAAATAGAATTGAAAAAAATAATGAATTATGTAAAATATACCTTAATCACTGATAAAAATCAAATGAAAAACAGAAAGGAGTTTTTAATTTTCATGAAACCCTACTCAATCGGACTATATGAAAAAGCAATGCCCGATTCGATGTCGTGGAAGGAAAAATTGTTGTGTGCTAAAGAATGCGGCTATGATTTTGTCGAAATCAGTATTGACGAAACCGACAAAAAACTTTCACGCCTCGAATGGACTCAAGATGAACGTCTCGAATTAATTAAATTAATGAAAGAAATTAATTTGCCGATTCGTTCAATGTGCTTGTCAGGACACAGAAAATATCCCTTTGGTTCGTCAGATCCCGAAATCAGAAAACGAAGCCTTGAAATCATGGAAAAAGCTGTAATTTTGGCTGATGATTTGGGAATTAGAATTATTCAGCTTGCGGGCTACGATGTTTATTACGAAAAAAGCACCGAAGAAAGCGAAAAATTATTCCGTGAAAATCTCGCAAAGGCAACTTTAATGGCTGCTGACAGAGGCGTTTTAATGGGATTTGAAACAATGGAAACGGAATTTATGAACACGACCGAAAAATCCATGAAATACGTTAAATTAATCAACAATCCATATTTAGGAGTTTATCCTGACGCAGGAAATTTAACGAATGCTGCGAAAACTTACGGGACAAGCGTTCTTGACGACCTCGAAACAGGAAAGGGACATATTGTAGCTCTTCACCTGAAGGAAACTGTGCCGGGAAAATTCCGTGAAATTCCATTTTTGACTGGACACGTTGATTTTGACGCAATAATCAAAAAAGCATGGGAAATCGGAATTAGACGTTTTGTAACTGAAATGTGGGACGTAGGAAACGCAAGCTGGAAAGACGATATTAAATTTGCATGTTCCAAGATGTCCGAAAAAATTGATAAAGTCGCATATTAGAAAGGAGATATTTTTTTATGAAAGTCGAGAAAAAAGTTATTTCAAAACTCAATAAATGTTACGCAATTTCAAATCTGAATTTCAAAGGCAAACATTGTTTTCTTGTTGCGGCGGAAAAAACAGACCCGTGCTATTTGTTTTCTGAAAACGGCGATTTCCTTGAAACTGTCTGGGAACAGCCCGGCGGAATTATGACAATGACACCGGTGCCGAACACTGACGGACAATTTTTGGCGACACACGAATTTTATTCACCGAATAATTCACTCAACGCAAGAATTGTTATCGCTACTCCGAAATCAAAAGATAATTGGGAAATTCGTACACTTGCAAAAGTTCCGTTCGTTCACAGATTCGGAATTTTGAACAGAGGCGGTGTGAATTACATTATCGCTTGTGCTTTGAAAACCGGCCATGAATATAAAAACGACTGGAGATTTAAGGGAGCATGTTTCGGAGCTGTTTTGCCCGATGATTTATCGGCTTACAACGATTCAAACCTGCTTAAAATGGAATTAATCTGCGATGGAATGTTGAAAAATCACGGTTACTGCAAAATTTCTCACGGCGGACACGATTCAGCTCTCGTTGCATGTGAAGAAGGAACATTTTTAATTTCTCCTCCTGCAGTTTTGGGCGGTGATTGGGAAGTCGAACAGGTACATTCAACACCTTCAAGCGATTCAATTTTAATGGATTTTGACGGCGACGGAAAATTAGAATTAGGCTGCATTGCACCATTTCACGGAAATTCATTGACGATTTATCACCTTGACGAACATAATAATTACGTTCCTCAATGGAAACTTTCAGACCCTGAGAAAGACACCGAAATGATCCATGCAACTTGGACGTGCGAAATTTTAGGCAAACCGACGTGGATTATAGGCTGGCGAAAGGGAACGAGAAAGACAATCGCAATAACTTGGGATTCTGACGCAGGAAACTACAAGACCGAAATAATCGATGAAAATACGGGCTGTGCAAACGCAATGCACTTCAAAAACTCTGACGGAAAAGATGTAATTGTCGCTACTAACAGGGAAATTGACGAAGTGGCTTTGTATACGATTACGGAATAATTTAATTTTAACATCTCCCCTCAGAAAGGCAATGTCATTAAGTTAAGAGAAACAAAAAGAGCCTCTGAAAATCTCAGAGGTTCTTTTATAATTATTTAAAAAATCCTGAGGTAAAAATGATACATAAAAATGAACTAAAAATAAAGA
>JAFSKE010000037.1 GCA_017449135.1 Synergistaceae bacterium | reverse complement strand
TGGCGAAGGGTGCAAAAGCTGACGAAGTAATCGACTATGTCGAAAAAACAATTTCAATCGGCGATGAAAACGTCAGGGAGAACGTAAAAACCGTAATTGGAGTATGTTTAAGTGTAAATAAGAAATTAGGCGAAGAATTAAAGGAGGCTGGGAAAATGGACGATGTGTTCAGAGATACATTCAGGTATCTTTTCGAGGAAGATATTGAAAAAGCGGTACATGATGATCGAGAACGTGTCGCAAGAGATATGCTGAAAAAAAATCTGCCGTTTTCGTTAATTGAAGAAATCAGCAAACTTTCCGGAGATGTCATTCGTAATCTTGCTGTATCTCTCGGAATTGCTGTCGTGTAGAAAATTACTTGAAGTGGAAAACTCAACTCTTCCGCTTCAAGTGTTTGTTTTTCAATCTGACGGCTTGATTCGTTAATTTATTTTTAATTTTTTAATCGCTTCAGTGTCCTCAAGTTTATAATTCTGTCTTGCATAATCAAGTGCCCTATATCCCGAAATATTTTGCATCTCAACGTCTGCTCCGGAATCTATCAAAACTTCTACAACATCATCAGTATTAAATGACGAAGCATAAATTAACGCTGTGTTTCCGAAAATGTCTATTGCGTCTAAATATGCTCCGGCCTGAATTAAAATTTCAACAGCTTGTGCAGTATTATCCTTCGCTGCAAACATTAATGCTGTCGAAAGCGATTTATTTTTAACGTTCACATTCACACCTGCGTTAATTGCCTCTTGAATTTCATGCTCTGAACCTGATCTGCAAATTCTCAAAAATTCCTTTTGATATTCGTCTTTCGTTTTTGTCATTCTTACTGTCCCTCCTGTAATTTGTCTTATTTTCGATTTAATTCTGTTTCGGGATTTAATATGTCGTTTCGGTTGCTCTTGCTTTTTCTCTCTGAGTTTTTTATTCTCTTTACGTTCTTGATTTTTTATTTCATATTCGAGATTTTCAACATCTTTTGCTGACATAATTATATATGGATAATGTTTAGGGTCTATCCATTTGATTTTTGCTTTGACTTCATATTTTAATGCTCTGTTGGAAATGCTGAAAGTTTTTCGCCCAAGTTCAGAATCAGGAATCCTCGCAATCAGGCCGTCCCTAAATTCAACTACAGCACCGATTGATTTTGAAAAAGATTTAATTTTTGCCTTGACAATCTGATCCGTTTTGTATTTTTTATAATTTCTTTCAAGTGTCGTCCATGGATTTTGTTTTTCGGGAGTTAATTTTAATATTTCGTATTGAGTGTCGATTACACGGAATAATTTTTTTTCGCCGATTTCAAATTCATTTTCCTGTTTTTCTGCCATTCCCGAAATTCTGCCGATCTTGACAAAAACATTATTCTCATCTTCATCGGTGATTTCGCATCTTATTATGTCGTTGTCGGAGATTAAAAATACAAAAATCCATTCACACACATTAAAAGCCTGTTCCAATAAATTTTGAGTGTTTGAAATTAAATTATATCTTGAATGAATAGCCTGATTGCGTGCCATTCTTAACTCGTGAAGAATATCCGCAATGTGATTGGGAATGATTGAATGATTTTTGAGGATTTTTATTCTGTCGATTTGATCTCTTTCATTATGAAAATTGTTGATATTCAGCAAAAGATAAGTTATCGATTCTCCAATGTCGCCGAGACACATAACGCTGTATCTCGTATTTGAAAATAAATTCTGTTCGGCCTCCCTCCCAAATTCTGCAAGCTCTGACAAAATCGGAACTGCTTCAGATGACGGAAAATAATCCGCTAAAAAATCAAATCTGCTATCACTTTTCGACTGCTTAACAAACCATTTACATAAATCCAAAGCAGAATTAATTAATCTCAGACAGGCGGTTTCGGAACTATAATCTTCGTTCAATGCGTCATTTCCGATTTCGATTAAAGAATTAATCTTCTGATAAATGCTCTCGTCGATTATTCCAAGTTTCAATAATTCCTCCGGATTTTTATGTCTGATTTTATTTTTCTCGTATAAAAATTTTGTTATGTCTTCGGCAATTCTTCCGAGGTTCAGCAGGCAAATATTTTTGTCGAAGTTTAATGCTTTTTCTGCTTTTTTCCCATAGCCTGCAAGTTTCGGGAACGTCTCATTAAGAAATTCAAACTTGCTCTGCATAATATAATTTTTCTCCGTGAAATTTTTGTTTTATTTTAATATATATTTCAGAATTATTATAAATGAAATTTTATGATATATTCACAAAATAAAATACAGTGTTAAAATTTTCGGCAAATTATGAAGGGGGAAAAAATTTTTATGAAACAGTTGATGCAGGGAAACACCGCAGCAGCAAGAGGATTATATGAAGCAGGCTGTTGTGTCGCATCAAGTTATCCGGGAACACCGAGCACGGAAATTACGGAAGAAATTGCAAAATTCGACGAAGTTTACAGCGAATGGGCTCCGAATGAAAAAGTCGCAATGGAAACAGCTTTCGGAGCATCTTTAGCAGGTAAACGCAGCTTCTGCGGAATGAAGCATGTCGGATTAAATGTTGCAGCAGATCCGTTATTTACGGTTTCGTATACCGGAGTTAATGCAGGAATGGTAATTTGTGTTGCTGATGATGCGGGAATGCACTCATCGCAAAACGAACAGGATTCACGGCATTATGCGAGGGCTTCAAAAATTCCGATGTTGGAACCTTCGGATTCTCAAGAGGCGTTAGATTTTTTCAAACTTGCTTATGACATCTCCGAAAAATTCGACACTCCAGTAATCGTGAAAATGTGTACAAGGGTTGCACATTCTCAATCGCTTGTTGAAATTCATGAACGTGTTGAAGCTCCTAAAAAGCCGTACGAAAAAAATATTGCTAAATACGTCATGATGCCGGGAAACGCAATTAAACGACACCCGATAGTTGAAGAGAGAACACGACGATTAAAAGATTTTGCCGAACACACCGAAATTAACAAAATCGAATCAGGGCAAGATAATTCAATCGGAATAATTACATCTTCAACAAGTTATCAATATGTAAAAGAAGCGTTAGGGGATTTATATCCGGTTTTGAAATTTGGAATGATTTGGCCGTTGCCTGACGAAAAAATCAAAAATTTTGCTAAGTCCGTAAAACGTTTAATTATCGTTGAAGAACTTGATGATTTTATTGAAAACTATTGTAAGGCTCTTGGGCTTGAGGTTGAGGGGAAAAATTTATTTTCACTTGAAGGAGAATTGAATCAAAATATAATTCGTGAAAAGATTTCGGGCGAAAAAATTTCAACTTCAAAACTCAATGAGCAGATACCTCCGAGACCTCCAGTAATGTGTGCAGGCTGTCCTCATAGGGGATTGTTTTACACGCTCAGCAAAAATAAATGCACGGTTCTTGGCGATATTGGCTGTTATACACTTGGGGCAGTTGCTCCGCTTTCAGCAATGGAAATGACGTTGTGCATGGGAGCTTCGGTTAGTGCTTTACACGGATTTAACAAGGCTAAGGGCGGTGAAAGAGTTGTCGGAGTAATCGGCGATTCAACTTTCATGCATTCAGGAATGACGGGACTTGCGAATATTGCATACAATCAAAGCAATTCAATCGTAATAATTCTCGACAATTCCATAACCGGAATGACAGGACACCAGCAAAACCCTACAACAGGATTTAACATTAAGGGCGATCCTGCGGGAAAAATTAATCTCGAAAATTTGTGTCGTGCAATGGGATTTAATCGTGTCAGAGTTGTTGATCCTTACAATCTTGAAGAATGCGACAAAGCCTTAAAAGAAGAACTCGAAGCCAATGAACCCAGCGTAATAATTTCACGTCGGCCATGTGCTTTATTAAAATACGTGAAACACAATCCGTCTTTGAAAGTCAACACCGAAAAATGCGTAGGCTGTAAATCGTGCATGAAAATCGGCTGCCCTGCTCTCTCAATCAAAAATAAAAAGGCTCATGTCGATAACACTTTGTGCGTAGGCTGCGGAGTCTGTGAACAGCTTTGTAAGTTCGGAGCTTTTGAAAGTGAGGGAAAATAACATGACTACGAAGAATATTATGATTGTCGGAGTCGGAGGTCAGGGGAGTGTTTTGGCAAGTAAACTGCTCGGACATTTATTAACGTCTCAAAATTACGATGTCAAAGTCTCTGAAGTTCACGGAATGAGTCAGAGGGGCGGAAGCGTTGTTACTTATGTCAGATACGGCGATAAAGTTTTTTCACCCGTAATTGACAAAGGAGAAGCAGATTTCATTGTTTCATTTGAAATTTTGGAGACTGCACGATGGCTCGAATATCTGAAACCTGAAGGACAAATCGTAACTTCGACACAGCAAATCGATCCTATGCCCGTTATAACAGGTGCGATGAGTTATCCCGAAAATTTACTCGACAAAATCAAAGCGTTAAACATTAAAGTTGATGCTCTTGACTGCGTTAAACTTGCTGAAGAGGCAGGGAACGTTAAATCTGTAAATTTAGTATTGCTTGGAAGATTGAGCCATTATTTCGACATTCCAGAATCAAAATGGATCGAAGCAATTAATTTTTGTGTTCCGAAAAAATTTTTGGAAGTCAATTTGAAAGCGTTTGAATTAGGAAAGAAGGCATAAGGTTTTTATTATGGAAAGATATTATCAGCAGGAAATTGAATGTATGCCGCACGAGAAGATTAAAGAACTTCAGAACGAGCGGTTATTGAAGCAGGTACGTCATGCGTGGGAAAATGTCCCGTATTATCGGGCAAAAATGCAGGAAAAAAATTTAACTCCTGACGACATAAAATCTCAGGACGATTTACACAAACTGCCGTTTCTGACAAAAGACGATTTGAGAAAAGCATATCCCTACGGTTTAATGGGAAAACCCGTTAAAGACTGTGTAAGGATTCAATCGACTTCGGGAACAACGGGGCAGCGTGTCGTAGCATTCTACACACAGCACGATTTGCATATCTGGGAAACAATGTGTGCCCGTGCAATCGTTGCAGCAGGCGGAACAAATGAAGATGTCGTTCAAGTTTCGTACGGTTACGGATTATTCACAGGAGGTCCCGGACTTAACGGAGGAAGCCATTTAGTCGGTTCTCTGACAATTCCTGCATCATCGGGAAATACGGATCGCCAGATTATGTTCATAAAAGATTTGTCGGCAACAATTTTATGCTGTACTCCGAGTTATGCTGCTTTCATAGGCGAAAGAATGAAGGAAATGGGAATGACTCCTGATGATATTCCGTTGAAGGCCGGAATTTTCGGTGCTGAGGCTTGGAGTGAAAGTATGCGTCAGGATATTCAAAAAACAATGGGGATTAAAGCCTACGACATTTACGGATTAACTGAATTATGCGGACCCGGAGTTTCGTTTGAATGTTCGGATCAACACGGAATGCACATCAACGAAGATTATTTCATCGCCGAGATAATCGACCCTAAAACCGGAGAAGTTTTGCCCGAAGGAAGTTTGGGAGAATTGGTTTTCACGACTCTTGACAAAGAAGCCTTCCCGTTAATTCGTTATCGTACACGCGATATTTGCACTTTGACTTATGAACCCTGCCCGTGCGGAAGAACTCACGTAAGAATGACGAAGTTAAAAGGCCGAAGCGATGACATGTTAATTATCAGGGGCGTTAATGTATTCCCGAGCCAGATTGAAACAGTTTTAATCAATCAGGGATACCCTGCAAATTATCAGATTATTGTTGACAGAGTTAATAACACAGATACTCTTGACGTAAGAGTTGAAATGACTCCGGAAATGTTCACGGATAACTTGGGCGAAGTGAATAAGAGACAGGCAAAACTTGTTGAAGGTTTACGTTCTATGTTAGGATTAACGGCGAAAGTTACGCTTGTTGCTCCGAAAACTATAGTACGCAGCGAGGGAAAAGCTGTTCGTGTAATCGACAATCGAAAAATCTAAGGAGTGTGAAAATTTATGAGTGTAAAACAAATTTCGGTTTTTCTCGAAAATAAGCCCGGCTGTCTTCATGAGATGACAAAAGTTTTAGCCGATGCGAAAATCGATTTACGGGGATTGTCGCTTGCAGAGACGAGCGAATTTGGAATCGTGAGATTAATTGTTGATGATGTTCTGGGAACAGCAACAGTGTTAAAGGACGCAGGATTTGTTTCAAGCCTTACGGACGTTATAGCTGTAGAAGTTCTGAACGTTCCAGGAGGATTAAACAAAGTCTTGGAAATACTGCACGGTGAAAAAATCAACATTGAATACATGTACGCAATTTTAGGAAACAAAACTTCCGAGACTGCATATATGATTTTCAGAGTGAATGACAATTCAAAAGCAACATCAGCGTTAAACAATTCAGGAATTAAAATCATGGAACAGGCGGAGATTTCTGCACTGTAAAAAATAAATTCCCCTCATGCGAGGGGATTCTTATTTTTGTTTTATTCCCTGTTCTTTTGCAATATCGTCAATTAAATTGCTCAATGGTCTGACATAATTTTTCATTCCGATGTGATTTGAGGCATTAATAAATCTTTCGCTTTCGTCATTCAAATAAAAGATATGTCGTTGTTGTCCAAGCATTGTTATTTTGTCATCGCTTAAATCTTTGTCATAAGTTATTAAGTGCCATATTTCTTTAATTTTGTGTCTGCTCAAAATATTTCCGTCAGCACTTGAAACTTGTTTCCATCTTTCACGTAAAGTCCTTTTGCAGCTTATTCCGATTAACCAGCTATCTTTACACTTAAACCATTTATCAACTTCAATATCAGTTTGAAAATGCTCCGGCTCAGAGTGAGAACTAAGACCGTAAAAATCAAATAAAAATGTAACAACATCTTCAAGACTTCCTCCGGCTCTGCTTTTTCTTTTTTGTCCCATTCTACGTTCAAATTCCTGTGCAAATGCTGTTAGGATGGCGTTATCTTCTATAATGTTTCGCGGAAAAATTTTCATGCTTTCAAGGGTATTACGCAATTTTGTAAACTCTGTAATAATTTCTTCACGTTCCACATTAAGACAGCCTTTTACGCCTAAATCGTCCCAAATTGTTAATATTTTTCCGACAGATTTTTTCCCGAGAGAGTTCAAAATTTTCCCCGCATATTCGTAACAAAATTCTCTGTCATTATTCGGAATATTTTTCATGGCAGAATTTGTCGGCAGAATTATATGTTTTATTGTGAATAGGAATACGGCAATATCATCAAGTGAATTAATTTCTTTATCAATTTCATCATAAAAATTTTTTCGTTGTATTGCAGATTTTGATTCTCCCTCCGAAAATTTTTGCAAATTATTTAACAAAGTATCTCGGCAGATTTTATATTTCTCTCTTTCAGAGAGGTTATCAAGAATTATCAACGGTTCAATTTCTGTAATCAGTAAATTCATAAATTTCTCATTTTTACCGATTGCTCCATATTGATCCGTGTTAAGCAGCATTCTTGAAAACCAATAACAATTTCTCCAAGCACTACCATAAATAATATTGTGTATCTTCTCTTGTTTCACGCCATTCTCTCCCTTCGATTCTTTTTTCTGCCATATCGCAATATTCTTTTGATTTTTCGATTAAAATATAATTCCTTTTATTTTTTATTGCTGAAATTGCAGTCGTCCCTGAACCTCCAAAAGGATCTACAATTAACTTTGCATTCGTCGATGATATTATTCGATCCGTCAATTCTTCGGGATAAGGTGCAGGGTGCGGATTGTGCATTTCCTGTTTTATTTCCCAGACATCGCCGTAACGATTAGCTTTTTCGGCCAGTTTGAAATTAGGTTTCGCAATCATATAAATGACTTCGTAAGTAGGCAGAAAATATCCTGCATTAAAATTAATTCCTCCTGCTCTCTTCCAGATTATAATCTGTCTAACAGGAAAACCTTGTAAAATTTCATGTCTATCCTGTAAAAGTCCCCTTTGAACTCTCCATTTATGATTATAAAAAATTGCTCCGTCATCTTTTAGCAATCTCATCATTTCATTCAGACATTCACGCTGCCATTCGCAATATTTTTCATATGGCATGTCATCATCATAATTTTTATAACCGTTTAGAAGTTCAGCATTTGCCCATTTTCCGCCGCGTCCGTCTTTCATGCCGTTTCCCGAAGAATTTTTCAGATTATAAGGCGGTGAAGTTACAAATAAATCAATGCAGGAATCCTCAAAACCTTTCATAATTTCGAGACAATCCCCGCATATAATTTTATTGATAAAATTATTTATTTTCATTTGAAATATTCTACAGCTTCGTTTAGATCTTTTACAAGACCGTTAAGAATATTTGTATCGTCCGAAACTTTTTTCACGCTCTCTGCAATAACTTCAATCGATGCAGCGACTTTCTCATTTGTTGCAGATGTCTGTTCAGAAATCGAAGCTAAATCGCTAACTGAATTTAATATAGTGTCTTTAATGCTTTCAAGTTTCGTTGTAATTTCCAAAACTGAAGAAATTTCACTGAGCGAAGCACGGATTTTTTCGTTCAACGTTTTGAATTTCTCACGTGTAACTGATAATAATTCGGTCTCTTCTGTGATTATGGCTTTTACAATGTCAGTTTCTTCGACACATTCGCTCGATAAAGAATCAATTTCGATCACAACTTCTTTAATTTGATTGGCCGATGCGTTAGACTGTTCCGCAAGTTTTTTAATCTCCGCCGCAACAACCCCGAAACCTCTTCCGGCTTCTCCTGCTCTTGCTGCTTCAATGCTTGCGTTAAGCGATAATAAATTTGTCTGCGATGCTATATCGCTGATGATTTTTACCATTTCGCTGATTTTTGCAATGGAAGAATTTGTCGCTTTGATTTTTTCGGTGATTATGTCAATAGCTTCTGATGATTTTGTCGAAGATTCCGCAACATTCCCTATACATTCACCGGCTGCGTTATTGGCTTCGTTCATTGAGTCTGAATTTTTGTTGAGGTTTTCAACGTTATTCACGGCCTGTTCGATAATTTCGCCCATGTCTACAACATTGTTATTGATGTTATGAACATTTTTAGCCATTGTCGTTGTTGTTTTAGCGAGTGCCTGCATTGAATCCGAAATTTGTACAGCAGAGTATGACGAATCATTTGCCATTTCCGAAGTCGATTTCACAGTGTCAGTTAAAGAAAATGCCGAAGTTCTAATTTTTTTGATAACGTCCTTCAAAACTCTGCTTAACTTTTCCGCCGCTCCGATAAGCTGTGAAGTCTCGTAAATTTTGCTTTTGATTTTTATATTTACGTCAAGTTCTCCCTCTGAAAGCTGTTCAATTTCGTGTGCAATGTCTTTTAACGGGTGTGCGATGTTTTTTGCGATTATAAAAGCTATTACGGCATACAAAATTGTTAATGCAGCACTGATTGAAATTATGTTAATGTAAATGCTTCGTTCGGTTTCTTGAATTGCCGTTGCAGGTTTCCCCGAAAATGCCATTCCGTAAATTTTATTCCCGTATTGTAAAGGCGTGTAGTAAACGTGATAATCAAGTCCGTTAATTTTTACGCTGTCGGAATAATAATCATGGCCGCTGCTTACAGTTTTCCAAACTAAATCAGATGCTGGAGTGCCTTCGATTCTTTTTCCTTCGGAATCAACAATCGTAGTCATGAATCGAATATTATTTTTGAAAAGCGTTAAATCGACCCCCGTAGTTTTCATTGAGTCGATATATTCAGTGTCGTATCTGATAAAACCGTCAACAAGA
The DNA here is from genome assembly GCA_017449135.1 of Synergistaceae bacterium. Classification (GTDB taxonomy): domain Bacteria; phylum Synergistota; class Synergistia; order Synergistales; family Aminobacteriaceae; genus JAFUXM01. The sequence continues at coordinate 23,052 of JAFSKE010000037.1, read as the reverse complement.
TCGTAGCCGTTCACGATGTCATATTCGTAATATTCTTTTAACGCAAGTGAAGCTACTTTCAATTCTTCTTTAGTGCTTTCCTTGAGATTAATTACCGCAATTCTTGAAGTTACAGAAGCAATAATTATTATCGCCGTAATTAATGGCACCAGAGCAAGCATAATGAGCATTGCCTTGAGACTAAGCTGTTTTTTCTTCATAAATTTTTTTCACCTGTCTAAATTTTCAACCCTGCTATATTTCTTGCGTCGTAAGGTGTTTGCTGGTACACAAAATAATTCAGCCAGTTTGAATATAATAAATTTGCGCTCGATCTCCATGTACAAATCGGTGTTTGAGAAGCGTCATCATTTGGAAAATAATTTTTCGGAATATGAATATCAAGTCCGGCATTTTTATCACGCCAATATTCAAGAGCAAGTGTTTCGGGGTCATACTCCGAATGTCCGGTTACAAATAATTGTCTGCCTCCGTCATTTGAAATTACATAAACTCCTGCTTCGTCGCTTTCGGATAAAATTTTCAGTGCAGGAACTTTTTTAATATCACCTCGCATCACTGTAGTATGTCTTGAATGAGGAACCATAAAAACATCGTCAGAACCTCGAAATAAAATCGAACCTTTTCGAGTTACTTTATGACGAAAAACTCCGAATAATTTTCGCTGAAGATGAATTTTCGGAATCCCGTAATGATAATATAACCCGGCCTGAGCTCCCCAGCAAATATGAAATGTACTATGAACGTGAGATTTGCTCCATTCCATTATTTCACATAATTCGTTCCAGTAATCGACTTTTTCAAATGGCAGATGTTCAACAGGCGCACCCGTAATAATCATGCCGTCAAAAAATTTATCTTTGACACTGTCAAAATTTCTGTAAAATGTCAGCATATGTTCAAGCGGAGTATTTTTGTGAGTTCGTCCGCTCATTGCCAGTAAATCCATTTCAACCTGTAACGGAGTATTTCCCAAGAGTCTTGCAAGTTGAGTTTCAGTTGTAATTTTCGTGGGCATCAAATTAAGAAGCAAAATTCGGAGCGGTCTTATATCCTGAGATTGAGCCCTTCGTTGAGTCATAACGAAAATATTTTCACGTTCAAGAACATTAACAGCCGGAAGATCGCCGGGTATATTAATAGGCATTTTGTAAATTATTCCTCTGATTTTGTCGTGAACATCTGGACAAAAACTTTATGTGTATCTCTCGGCAGAAGTCTGTAACCTCGTTTTTCTTTTGTAAGCCAGACAGAATAATCTTTGTAGAATGATGCAGCCATTGCGAGCAAAGATTTTTTCTTATTCTCCTTAATGCCTTCGTAGGGAGTTTTTAATTTCCTGTCTTCGTCGCTGTCCCACCTGAAAGTTGCAAGGGCATAACTCACGGATTTGTCATTTCCGCCGACTGGGAAAGCAGGAACGAGAATCGAATTGTCCGACCAGTCATAAGTTCCAAGTCCCTGACCCGGTACAAAAATCACTCTTGGGATTCCGTACATTCTGACACGGGGAACGTTGAACATTTCAATATCCATTCCCGTAAATTCTCGGAAAAATTCAAAATCCTTAGCGTAATCAATCGGAGTTGAATCAAATTGACATAATAACGAAGTATCACATCTTGCGTTTTTTGCAGGAACGGTTAAATATTCACGTTTTTTAACGAGCATATTTTTTAATTCGCTGCGTTTCATCTGATCCGACATGGCCGAACATGAATCCGTAATTTTTTTGTTGCGTCTTGCAATTTTTATGCTGTCAATCTGAGAGTATAAAATTTTCTTCGCAAGGACTTTTGTTTTTTCGTGAAGACTTGCAAATTTTTCGACCTTAGGAATCGGCAAAGGGTTATTTTCGTTTTTCTGAGCTGACGACACTAAAAGAAATGCGGCTTTTTCAGCGTCAAGATATGCTTTTCTCTGCTGGGAAAGTTTCTGACGTGTAGCTTCATCGCCTTCACGATATTCAGGAACACGCATATTGACTTTTACTGCCGACATCAAAAACTCATTCATAATTTGAAGAGTCTGACGTATATTAAGATTTGTCGGATAAGAATTTGCAATGTCAGTGAAAAATTTATCACGTTCGCCCTGAGCCATTAGTAACATTTCATTGAGTGAGCTGATTCTTTCGTTCAAAGACATTCCGATTACGGGATCGGGGATTGCATTTCCTTTAATCGTTGCCCAGCATTCAGCGATATAATCCGAAAAAGTCATGACGGGGAAAATATCAGCTTTGCATTTTGTCTCAAGAAATTTCTTCGGGTCAAAATCCTTTGAAAGTCTCAAAATTCCAGGAATATAACCCAAGTCGATAAATAATCTTTCTTCATCGTCAAAAATTAATTTTGACGGATTAGTTTTAGTTTGAGCGTCAACGAGTGCGAATAAAATTTCCCAGTATGAGCTTGACATGTTCGCCCAGATTTTTTGAGCTACTGCCCTGTCATCATTACTTCCCGTTGAAATCAGAGAATTATATTTTTGTGAATAATCCTCTAATTTTGAAACTGCTTCGGTAACTTCCGGAACATCTTTCCATTTTTTGAATGCCATTTTAGTTTTTTCCTCCTTACTAAATTTTAATTATAGTTTTAGAAATTCTGACGCATTGATTATTTTAGGTGGATACACGCCGGATTCTAAAAAATCTTTGTCTCCCGTTAATAAAAAATCTGCACCAGCTTGAAGTGCTGCTCTAAGTATCGGCCGATCTTTTATGTCTCGGATATTTTGCTCTGATTCCTCTACATAAGACGGTATCGGCATAATCTCCAAAGAAAACATTGTCCCTGATAAAAAACTTTCCAAAGAGGAAAGACGATTAGAAAATTTTTTATAAAATATTCTAATCATTTCGTTTATATTGTATTCACTCGTAATTCCGATGTTTGGATATGAAGTTGCTTTTAGAACAGCACGAGCGGGTACGCTGTCTGGCAAAATAGCAGCCGAAATTAAAATATTCGTATCAATAAATATCTTCATTTTCATTGTGTCGCATTTCCATTATTAACTTAACAACATCATCATCAGATTTTATTCCTACACGTTCAGCCTCGCCCTCCATTTCCTTTTGAAACTTTCGCAGGGCATAAGCGAATGAATTTGCGATTATTACATTATTTCCGTCAACAACAAAAGTTATTCTGTCTCCGTTTGAAACTCCGAGAACTTCACGAATATTTTTCGGGATTGTTATTTGCCCGTCAGGTGAAATTCTTGTGTTCTCAGTGAACGTTACCGCAGTCATTATAAATTTTCCTCCTTTAGCAAATCATCTCTCATAATTGCAACTCCCTTTGATGCAACTTCGCGAATGACTTTGAAATTCAGCCAGCCCGGAACTTGAACTTCTGCAGGGTCAATCAAATAATTTTTTGTCCCTCCCCTTAAATCCTGAATGAGTCCCGCAGCAGGATATACGACCAAACTTGAACCGACGACGGCAAAAATATCCGCACTCCTCACAAGTCTTGCAGCCTCGCCGATCGCCGGAACTGCCTCGCCGAACCATACAATATGAGGCCTCAATAATTCTCCGTCAGAATTTTTTTCGTTGTATTCAAGATTTCTGTAACCGATGTCAATAATTTTGTTTTCGCTGTCATCATTAACAGGTCTTGCTTTCGTTAATTCTCCGTGTAAATGCAAAACATGTGTGCTTCCTGCTTTTTCGTGAAGATTATCAACGTTTTGTGTGATGATTTGAACGTCAAAATATTTTTCAAGTTCCGCCAAAATTTTATGTCCGTCATTAGGCTGTGCATCTTTTAACTGTGTTCTTAAATCGTTATAAAAATCTGTCATCAATTTGGGGTTTCTATACCAGCCTTGAATACTCGCTACATCTTCAACGCTGTATGTCTCCCATAATCCGCCGCTGTCCCTAAATGTTTTGAAGCCGCTTTCCGCACTTATTCCCGCTCCAGTTAATACAACAAGCCTTTTTTTATTTTCACTCATAATTTAATCCCCTTTTTTTCACCTGTGTATAATTATGAAAATTAATTTTAATAATAACACGAAGGGAAAATTAAAATTGCATTTCAAAGAAAGCATTAAATTTCTCGGACGTTTCGCAAAATCTCCGAGAAAAATCGGTAGCGTAACTCCAAGTTCTAAATTTTTAACTAAGGCAATGTTAGAACGTGTCGATTGGGAAAATGCGAATTTTATCGCCGAACTCGGAGCAGGCACGGGAGTCTTTACAAGAGAAATTGTCAAGCTCGCAAAACCTGACGCAAAAATTTTAGTGTTCGAGATTGATCCTTCCCTCCAGAAAATGATTAAAGATGAACACCCGAATCATAAAGGATTAACTATTCACAGCGACGCTCAGGAACTTTTGAAGATTATGAATGAAAACGGAATTGAAAAATTGGATTTTGTTATCTCAAGTCTGCCTTTTACGGTTTTACCGCCTAAGATGTCTGTAAAAATTCTTAATTCAGCACTCGCAGGATTAAAACCAAACGGGCATTTTGTCGCTTATCAGTATTCTTCAATTATGAAGCATGTGTTACAGAAAAAATTTTCGCACATCAAAACTAAATTTGTACCGTTAAATATTCCTCCCGCATTTGTTTACGACTGCTGGAGATAATTTAATTTATTTCAGAAAGGAATTTTATTTTTTATCATGAAACTTGAATTGCAACGTCAAAATTTCCTTAAAGCATGGCAGATCGCTGAAAGATTTTCAGCACCGACAACTGCTAAAACTCCGAAGGATTCAATCAGCGGAATTTTTATCACTGCAACTGAAGATAATAATGTAACTCTTGAGGCTACGGATCTTAAAACTTCATGTTCATGCAAGGCTGAAGGTGTAAATGTTTTAGAGCCGGGTTTTGCCGTAATCCCTGCATCAATTTTCGGGGGAATGTTGAAAAAATCTGCGTCAGATGATTTGATTCTCGAAATTAATTCGTCAAGAGGTTTTTTAAGTTCAGGCAGAAATAAAACAAGATTTACAATAATTTCACCTGAGGAATTTCCAAAAATCCCGCAAAGCTCGTCCGCAGAAGAAATTTGCACGATGTTGGGTGCTGACATTTCAAGCCTCATTAACGAAGGTGCAACGGCAGCCTCTCAGCCTATGGATTTTCCCAAATACATGGGAACGTGTCTTTTGAAAACCGAAGAAAATACCGTGAGATGTTTATCAACTGACGGGAAAAGACTTTCGATTTCAAAATTCCCTTACGAGATTAAAAAAGCTGATGAGTTATTATTGCCTGCCAATGCGATGAAAGATTTTGCAAAGATGATTGCTGCAAATTATTCCGACAAAAATATTAAAATTCTCGCTGACGGTTCAACAGTTTGGTTTAATATTGAAGATGTCGAATTTTCGGCTCGAAGGATTGACGCAAATTTCCCGAAGTACGAAAGAATTTTGAATAACGAAGTCAGAACGAAATTAACGATTTCAACGGGCGAATTGCTTTCCGTAATTGAGAGAATCGACGTTATCGCAAAAAATACTCCGATGCACTTAATGATTATGGAACTGAATCCCGAAGGAAAATTGACAATTTCAACACGTGCTCCGGAAATGGGAACTGCAAGCGAAATCATCGATGCAAAAGTTGAAGGCGAATTTTTGAGAATCGGTTTCAATGTTCCATACCTTCAAGACGGATTAAAAGCTGTCGGGGCTGTAAACGCTTACATCGAATTTAGCAGCGACGAAGGACAGACAAGAATTTATCGCGATGGTCATGATGATTTTCTTTATATGGTAATGCCGACACGATTAACTTCTCAGGATTTAATTTCTGACGATGACGAAAGTAACGATTATCAGCCTCAAAACGAACAGGAACGAGAATCTGAAAATTGAAATTCAACTACAGCACTGTAAAAAACTTCAGGAATTTTTACGGCTCGGAACTCAAAGTGGAATGGGATCCGGGCATTAATTTAATTTTAGGTAAAAACGCTTCGGGTAAAACTAACCTTCTCGAATCATTAAGCATTCTTTCAGGCTGGGGAGCATTCACAAAGACTTCAAACGTGATTTCATGGAACGATGAAGAAAAACGCTGTGTAAGTTTATATGCTGAAGTTTCGGGCGAAGAAAGTTTCGACATTTCCGCAAAAATCTTATCTAAAATTTCGCTGCGATTAAACAATAAATCAATTTCCTGCACGGATTTGAGATTAGTTTTGCCGTCGATAATTTTTGTTGCAGGAGGTGCAAATTTAATTGACGGTTCGCCTTCAGTACGAAGATTATTTATCGACAGGCTGTGTGCATTATTCTTTCCGCCGTTTGCAAAAAAACTCTCTGATTTCAAATATGTATTGCAAAATCGTATTCTCTTATTGAAGCAGGGAAAACCTGTTGACAGAACGACGGATTTATATTGCAGTCTTGGAGGCTGGATAATGGATCGAAGGCGTGAAGTTCTGAAATTATTAACGGACATGATTCCCCCCGTAAGATTCAACATGACTTTTAGACCGTTGATAATGACTTCGGGAGAAGAATTTTTGCGTGAGGCATTGAAGAGAAATTTTAATAATGAACTTCGTGCATTACACCCTGTCGATGGCCCCAACTATGACGATCTCTCAATAATTTTGTGTGAAAACAAAAAACCTGTTGCCGAATCTTTAAGCAGAGGTCAAAAAAAGAGATTAATTTTGTATCTGATTATAACGGCAGGAAAATTAATAGCACTGAAAATTAAACGAAATCCAATATTATTGCTTGATGATTTCACGGCGGAATTGGATTCAGAAGGAAAAGAATGGACATATTTGCAGCTTACAAAAACTAATTGGCAGGTTTTTTTGACATCTCCTGAAAATCCGTTCTCAATCAGAAAAAAATTCGGAGGTATAAAATTTTAATGTTTCATGATTCTTATGATGTAATTGTAATCGGCGGAGGACATGCGGGCTGTGAGGCTGCACTTGCAAGTTCAAGAATCGGCTGCAAAACTTTAATGTTAAATCTTAATATCGACAACACTGCTTTAATGCCTTGCAACCCTTCAATCGGAGGGCCTGCGAAGGGACATTTAGTTCGTGAAATTAGTGCTTTAGGAGGCGAACAGGCGAGAGCGGCGGATTATTCTACATTAATGATTCGCTGGTTAAACACTTCAAAAGGTGCGGCGGTTCGTGCTTTGAGGGCACAATGCGATCCGTTTTTGTATTCGACATATTACAGAAAATTATTAACGACTCAAAATAATCTCGATATTAATCAAGATGAAGTTATCGAAATTTTAGTTGATGATGAAAATAAAATTACGGGAGTCCTTACCCGACATAACGCAAAATATGATGCTAAAGCATTAGTTTTATGCGGGGGAGTTTATTTAAGCGGAAAGGTTTTTATCGGCGAAAAATCTTTTGCATCGGGGCCAATGGGGCAAAATAATTCGGGGTTTCTCGCAAAATCCATTGAGAATCTCGGAATCAAAATCGGCACAATGAGAACTGATACAACACCGAGATTAAATATTAATACTATAGATTTGACGAATACGACACCTCAATTATCCGAAAATGAGAAATTAAGTTTTGATTTATGGAATGAGGGAAAAATTTATAAATCCGATTACGCATGTTATTTTTCACGAACGACCGAAAAAACCTACGAAATTTTATCGAAAAATATAAAACGTTCTCCATTAGTTACAGGCGATGTCAAAGCAAACGGCCCCCGTTACTGCCCATCGATTGAAGATAAATTTTTAAGATTCCCTGACCATATTACACACCCGATTGTTTTTGAGCCAGTATCATTTAATACTAATGAAGTCTACGTGCAGAATTTTTCAACGAGTCTTCCATATGATGTTCAAGTTGAAATGGTACATTCCCTGCCGGGCTGTGAAAACGCAAAAATAATTAAACCCGGTTACGGAATTGAATATGTTTATTTGTTGCCGGATCAGTTAAAACACAATCTTGAAAACAAAAACATTCACGGATTTTTCTGTGCCGGACAGGTCAACGGAACTTCAGGTTATGAAGAGGCAGCAGCTCAAGGATTAATGGCAGGAATTAACGCAGCGATGTACGTTAAAAATTTTGAGCCTTTAATTCTCGGACGCGACGAAGGATATTTGGGAGTTTTGATTGACGACTTAACAACTAAAAGCACCGATGAACCCTACAGAATGCTCACGGGACGATGCGAACACAGATTATTATTGCGGTGGGACAACGTAGACAGAAGATTATCGCATCATGGCCGAAAAATTGGTTTGCTTGACGATTCAAAATGGGAATTTCTCGAAAATAAATTTTCACGTGAAGATGAAGAAATTAACAGGTTGAAAAATACAAAAATCTCACCCTCTGACGAAATCAAAACTTTATGCGAAGAATACGAGGCCGAAATTTTAAGCGAGACAATGACATTTGCGGAATTTTTGAAACATAAAGGCGTTAAATATAATTTAGTTGAAAAAATTTCACCGTCTGACAAAAATTTAACCCGTGAAGAAATTTCATATGTCGAAACAGAATTGAGATATGTAGGCTATCTTGAAAGAGAATCAAAAACTGCCGAGAAATTAAAAACTCTTGAAAATTCAAAAATTCCTGATGACTTCGATTATGATTCAGTGAAAGGTTTGAGGGCTGAATGTCTGCAAAAATTAAAACGTTTCAAACCTGAATCGCTCGGCCATGCTTTGAGGATTTCGGGAGTAACTCCGGTTGACGTTCAATTAATTTCGGTGATTCTTGCCCGCAATGAGAGAAAACGAAAAGATAATAATTGATGTCGAAAAACTTTTCCCCGAAGCTGCGAGACGTGTAAAAATTCTTGAGGATTTACAAAAATCTTGGGCAGGAGTTGTCGGGATTGCTCTTGCTCGAAATTCTTTTCCTGAAGTCTTGGGAGTTGACGAGATTAAAATTTTTGCGGCGAATCAAAAAACCTTGAGCATGTTATCAAATATGAAAGGAAATATCACAAGAGCGTTAAAAAAACGTTATGATTATGACATCAACAACGATTTTGAGGTGAAAATTCAATTAACTCATCAACATTAAGCCCTGCACGAATCCCGAATCTTGTTAAAACAAAATCATATTTTGCCGGGTCTTCGGGACAAATCTTTTTGAAACCTTCTGTAATTTCGATTGCGGTTTTTAAGTCGGCGTTTTTTCGTGTCGTGAAATTTAATTTTCTTGCAATATTGTGCATGTGAGTATCTGTCGGAATTATTAACTCACTCGGCGATAAAATTTTCCAGCCTCCGGGATCGACTTCATCACTTCTGACTAACCATTTGAGATATAAAAATAATCTTTTGCAGGCACTTCCGTCTTTTGGAGCAGTAACAAGCGAAAATGAATCAGGCTTTTTGTTTTGAGATAATTTTTCGGAGAATTTATTTAGAGCCGATAAAATATTATGAAAAGATAATTTCAGGCATTCATTCAAAAAATTTTCGACATTGTCATAATCTCTGATAATTTCAGAGATATTCGCAAGCAAATTATTAATGTCGTATGAAGTTGTGAATCTGTGTTTGAAGTTTTCGGGGACGATTTCAAAATTTTTATTCTCGGACAAAAATTTATATGGGTTATCGGTCAGGCAGTCTAAAATTTTTTTTACGCTTTTCATAATCTGCGAAACTCTGCCATAAGCTAACGACGAAGCAACAAGCCCGACAATTTCCAAGTCTCTTACATCTTTATAGTTATAAAGAAAAAATAAAGGGTCAGGATTAATTAATTCTCTGCGTTGATAAATGTAATATAAACCTTCAAGGAAAGATTTTAATTTTTCGTTGTCCATGATGAGAGTTGTAATCTCACCCCTCCGCCTCTTCGAGGCACCTCCCCTCAATGAGGAGAGGCTTTGTCTCCCATTAGTAAGGGGAGATGTCATGAAATGACAGAGAGGTTTAACACAAAAAATTATCTTGCTGCAAGTTCTCTGTCAACAATGTAGACGTGATGTTTATCGCTGCCGAACATTTCCAATTTGTTTACGATACTGCTTGTGTTGTCTTCTTCTTCCATTTGCTCATCGACAAACCATTTCAACATTGACTGAGTCGCATAATCTTTTTCTTCAACGGCTAAGTCAACGAGTTTATAAATTCTTGATGTTACATACTGTTCATGAGCATAAGCAGTTTTGAAAACTTCGAGAGCATTTTCGTAACTCTCTTTCGGTTTTGCAATTTCAGGAACGATAAATCTTGCTCCACGCTGATAAAGATAATCGATAAATTTTTCGGCGTGTTCAACTTCTTCTTTGTATTGTTTTTTCATCCAATGAGCCATACCTTGAAAACCCTCATTTTCAAAATATGACGACATTGCTAAATAAATATAAGCAGAATCAAACTCGGCTTTAATTTGATCGTTAATCGCAGCGATCATTGAATCAGAAATTTTCATGTTGTTATTTCACTTCCGCTTTCCAAAGTCCGTGAAGGTTACAAAATTCACGCATTACCGAACCTGATTTTGCACAATGAAATTCGGATTCAGGAGCTTCACCGGGTTTCAGGAACTGTCTGCAAACTCTGTCGCCGTTAATAACTTCGATCCATTCGATAAAATGTTCGTCCTGCATTGGGTGAGCGACACTTCCGACTTTAACATTTACGCCGTCAAGAACGGGAACGTGTTTTTCAGTTGCAGCGTCGGTTGTATTTTCCTTAAATTCTTTCATTGGTTCGCCGCAGCATGAAAGAGTTCCTTTGCCTGCGTGTAAAACTTCAACGATGTTTCCGCATTTTGCACATTTGAAAACGCTTAATTTTTCAGCCATAATTTTTTACCCCCTAATTAAATTTTTTTACAGGGATATAATAAACTTAAATTTGAATTTTTGACAGGAAGGAATTACGCAAAAGGAGAGAAAAATTTATGAGACGTTCAAAAGGGTTTATTTTGGCAGAAATTTTAATTAGCATGATGCTGCAGGCAGGATTTGTTATCGTGCTTTGCGGAGCGTTTTATTTGCTTGTGTCGTTTGAGTCGGACGTTCAGATGAAACTTGTTGCACGTCAGAGAGGCCAAAGGGTGATTCAGTACATTGACCAGAGAATCAGGACGGCAGGGCTGGGGTTTCAGGAATGTAGTTATTATCAAAAGGAGCAGCGTATTACTCCACGTGGGGCAAGAGGTGTCAGAGAAGCTCTTACTCCGCTTATTGAAGAAGGTAATAAACCTCTTTATAACAGCAAAAACAGCGGCTTAAAATTACCTGTTGCTTTGTCGTATTCCGCAAACGATGAACACACAAACAATACTTTGAAAGATGCAACTGCCTTTGCTACGAGTGATGACACAGCAAATAAAATACAATACGGAAACATTTTAACGTTACTTTACGCAGAACGAGATATCAACCCAAACGTGAATCTTGTTATTTCTGTAGAGACAACTCCAACTTCAACTCCAAATAGGACAAGAATTGATACAGATAATCCTTTAGGTCTCACAGATGATTGGAGAGATGATTTAGCAAAGGATTTTATAGGTAAACTTGACATTAATTTCATAAAACAAAGCCTTGATAGGCAGAAGGCTAACCGAACAATTAAAAATATACAGAATCGTTATCAAAATATAAATAGAAATGAACGTCAGTATTCTATTTCAACCAGTCTACTTTTGGTTCTGATCAACGAATATTTTTCAGAGCTTGTTGAGAAAGATAAAAACAAACAGGATATTCTTTGGGAAAAAATAAGACTAATAAGAGAAAAAATTTCAGATGACGTAAATAACGATAAATTATTAGATATTGATTTAGATTACAAATATAGATTCATTAGTAAAAAAGATGATGAATTTGATAACTCTAATTTTTATAAGGCAGGTAATCCGGAGCAATACATTGAGAGTTATGCTGTAATGGCAGGAACGGGAATACCCTTTATAGTCTTAAAAAATACGGCTGATCCTACAAAAGTAATTCTAAAATTTGCTGACGGTTTAGAGCCCGGATTTGATATTCATACGGGTGATGAATTACTATATCTCAAATGTCAGCGTATGTTTGTTAGCGGAAAATTCCCGGATAGAAATTTTGTGTTTCAGGAACTCACAAACGATTGGAGTACAGCATATCCTTATCAAGACGGAATACTTGAAATTTTCTTTACGCTCAATAGAAATACGAATGTTTTAGACCTTTACGTTCTTTCGAGCGGAGGAAAAGATGTAAAAATTTATGACCGCCCTTCCGCTTGGCCCAAAAAAGCACGCTGGAAAGATGAATATAAATATCACGTAATGTATGTCTCGCACGCGTCATGGAAACTCGAAAATATCCCCGAAGGTTTTAATTGGAACTCGTAAAATATCATCATGAAAGGAGGCGAAAAAAATGAACGGCTACGAAGAATATGACGACATGATAGTAAGTTATCTTGACAGCAAAAAATATGGCAGACCCTGCATGACGGATCTTCCTCCCGAACTCGGACGGGCAATTATCACTCAGATGTTGAACACTCCGCCCGTTGATTGGGAGAAAATGAAGGCTGAAAGTGCACGTTTATCGGCAGAATTTCTCAAGATGCGACAAGAAGAAGAAATGGCAAAAGAACGAAAGGAAGAAGAAAAAGATATGCCAATAATTTCAATGTTTTTCGGAATAATAATAAGAATGTTTACGGGACAGCAGGAACATAATCCTCCGCATTTTCATGCAGAATATCAGGGACACAAAGGAACTTTTGATTTTGAAGGAAATATGTTAAACGGAGATATTCCCCCAAAACAACAAAAATATATTTCTGTTTGGGCAGACATTCATAGCGAGGAACTTTTTGAAAATTGGAACAAAGCACAACGAGAAGAACAACCCCAAAAAATTGATCCTTTGAGGTGATTTTATGATTATTCCTGAATGGACTATTAACAAGATAACTGCTCTCGAAAATTATAAATTGAAAATTGATTTTGTTGACGGCATTACAAAAATTTTTGACTGTACCCCTCTGCTTGAAAAAAAATTTTACACGAAATTGAAGGATAAAAAATTCTTTCAACGTGTTTTCGTTTCATGCGGAGGAGCAGCCTGGAATGATGATATAGATATTTCGCCAGAATATTTATTTGAAAAAGGTGTAAATATCTAACTTTAATTTTTTTCCGAAATCAATAGCCCTGCGAGTGCTTCGTCAATGTGGGACACTCGTATTATTTTTATTCCAGTGAATTTTATTTTTTCCCTCGAACTTACTACCGCAGTTTCAAATCCCAATTTCGCAGCTTCTTTCAATCGTAAATCAATTCTTGTTACGGGGCGAATCTCTCCAGCAAGTCCGACCTCTCCAAGCCAGCATGTTCCGGCTTTCAACGCAACATTTTTTAACGCACTCGCAATCGCTGCACATGCAGGCAAATCAGCCGAAGGGTCTTGTAACGTCAAACCTCCCGCAACGTTAATATATAAATCATGATTCAAAGTTGAAATTTTGCATCGTCGATCTATTACTGCCGTCAATAATTGAAAACGATTTAATTCAATTCCTCTTGCTGTCCGTCTCGGATATGGAAAAATTGTTTTCGCCGATAACGTTTGAATTTCCGCTGCTAATGGTGTATTGCCTTCAAGTGCTATCGTCATCGCTACTCCTGCAACCGCCGAATCTTCCCTGTTCCAGTATAATCCGCTTTTGTCAATTACGGGTTTTAATCCGTCTTCAGACATTTCAAAAATTCCAAGTTCGTCCGTATTTCCATAACGGTTTTTTACTGCCCTTAACATTCGATACGATGAATAACCTTCGCCCGAAAAATTTATTACGGTGTCAACCATGTGTTCTAAAATCATAGGCCCGGCAATTTTTCCGTCTTTCGTAATATGTCCGATCATTACCGCAGGAATTTTTTTCGCTCTTGCTGTGTCGATTACTTTTTGAGCAACTGCACGAACCTGTGTTAAATTTCCAGGCCACCCCGAATCCGTTCCCGTTGTCATTGCCTGAACACTATCGAGAACGAAAAAAGCAAAATTTTCATTGTCAAGATTGCTTAATGCGTCCTCAAGTTCTGACCCCGAATATAAATATAAATTTTCCGATGCCGTGTTAATTCTCGAAGCCCTCAATGCAACCTGAGCGTCCGACTCTTCGCCTGAAATATATAAAACCGGACGATTATAATTTTTCGCAACACTCCCCGCAGCTTGTAATAACAAAGTTGATTTTCCGATTCCAGGCTGGCCTCCGATTAATATTACGCTTCCAGGAACTAATCCGCCTCCTAAAACTCTGTCGAACTCTTCAATTCCTGTTGAAATTCTTTCAGGTGTTTTAACGTCTAAAGCATTTATAATTTTTACGTGCGATGAAATATTTTTTGTGTTAGTAGGCGTAACTTCGGGCAAAATTTCAAGAGTTCCCCATGAATTACACGAAGGACATTTTCCTGTTTTTGTTGTCGTAACGTGTCCGCATTCAGAGCAAATATATTTTGTGATTTTTGCCGGCAAAATTTTTTCTCCTTTCAATAATCCTGAATCTTGTAATTTTATTTTACCCCTCACCGCAAAGATGATGATTTGCAAAAGTCTCTATTCTGTGCGTGTATAATTAGAACAGCTTAATAAAAATTTGAAAGGAATTTTTCGGACTTGCGAAATATTATAAATCAATGTGAGGAATGGCTTAAAAATGAAATCTCAAAAGCTAATTCGTCAGGAATAATTTTAGGTTTATCAGGCGGGATCGATTCTTCGGTTTTAGCTGCGATGGCTCGTGAAGCTCTCGGACGCGGGGGAGTGTTAGGGGTCATAATGCCTTGTCATAGCATTAATGAAGATGAGAATGATGCTAAATTATTGGCGAAAGAACTTGACATAAATTTTATGCGTGTAGATTTGTCGAAAGTGTTTGATGCTTTGTGCAGTGAAATTAATTTCGACTTGAACACCCTCGTTAAATCGAACATGAAAGCCAGACTCAGAATGACAACTTTATATTCAATAGCTCAATCGAAAAATTTACTTGTCTGCGGAACAAGCAATAAATCAGAATATGAAACCGGATATTTCACGAAATACGGCGATTCGGGTTCTGATTTAATGCCTCTTGCAAACTTCTTGAAACGTGAAATTCGTGAAATCGCAAAAATTCTCAACGTTCCCGAAAAAATTATTCTCAAAGCTCCCAGTGCAGGTTTATACGAAGGACAGACCGATGAAAACGATATGGGATTCACGTATGAAGTTCTTGACGAATATTTATCGACGGGAAAAATTAACGATGACAAGGCACGTGAAAGAATTGACGCAATGCACAGACGAAGTGAACACAAACGCAGGCCGATTCCAATCTTCAAATTAAATTCATAAACTTAACAGGAGTGATTTTATAAATGTCAGGACATTCAAAATGGGCTAACATTAAACACAGAAAAGCAGCACAGGACGCAAAACGCGGAAATTTATTTCAAAAATTAGTCAGAGCAATCATCATCGCAGCTAAAGACGGCGGGGGAGATCCTGCAATGAACATGAGACTGAAAACTGCGATCGAACGGGCAAAGGCTGTCAGTGTTCCAAACGATAATATTACAAGGGCAATCAAACGGGGAACGGGCGAACTTGGAGATATTTCGTATGACGAATTAACTTACGAAGCATACGGGCCTTCAGGAACTGCTGTTTTAGTTTCGGTTATGACGGACAACAGAAACAGAACTACACCCGAAATTCGAGCTTTATTATCACGAAACGGCGGACAAATGGGCGAATCCGGAAGCGTTGCATGGATGTTTGACCGAAAAGGCGTTATTGAAGTTAAAGGCGAGGGCCTCGACGAGGACGAATTAATGACTTTGGGATTAGATTCGGGAATGTCGGACATGGAAGCCAACGACGAAGGATTTACGCTTTATTGTGAGCCTGCCGACTTAGACACATTACAAAAAGCTCTCGAAGATGCAAAATATGTTGTCGAAAATGCAGAAGTCTCAATGATTGCTAAAACTCCCGTCGAAATTTCAGATCCCGAAGCAGCACGAAAAGTTTTAAGACTCGTTGATGCTCTCGAAGATCATGATGACGTTCAAAACGTTTACTCGAATTTTGAGATTCCTGATGAGATAGCCTCACAGATTGAGGACGAATAAAATTATTTGACGTGGCAGACATTATATGTCTCGGAATAGATCCGGGATTAGCAAGAGTAGGTTATGGAGCTGTAGTGCAATCGGGATTCAGATTAAAGGCTTTGAATTACGGTTGCATTGAGACAACTCCCGAAATGACTTTTAACGAAAGATTAGTAAAAATTTACAATGATATTCAGGAACAAATTAATATTTGCAAACCTGATTTAATTTCGATTGAAAAATTATTTTTCGGACGCAACATAACCACCGCAGAATTTGTCTGGCAGGCTCGCGGAGTGTTAATGCTTTCGGCTGCTCAAAACAAAATTCCGACAGTCGAACCTAAACCCAATCAAATTAAAATGGCCTTATGCGGAACCGGAGACGCTGATAAAAGACAGGTGCAGGGAATGATTCAGAGATTTTTAGCACTTGATGAGATTCCTAAACCTGACGACACTGCCGACGCTTTAGCTGCTGCGGTAACGGGGCTTGCATTAAAAATTTCGATATGATTCGCACACTTACAGGGAAAGTTTCAGATATTCTCAACAATATTATCATTCTTGACGTAAACGGAATAGGATTTGAAATTTTGTGTTCACGTTCAATTTTGAGTTTTTGCAAATTAAACGAAAATGTCAAAATCACAACATGTATTCAATTTTCGGAATCCGGAGCTGTGATTTACGGTTTTGAATCTGAACGTGAGAGGGAATTTTTTTTGCGTCTTACAAGCGTTAAAGGTGTTGGAGGCCGTACAGCAATAGCAATTTTATCGGAACTTTCAATCGACAACGTAATAAATGCTATATCTTCAGCCGATGTAAATGCTTTCATGAGGGTTTCAGGAATTGGCAAAAAGACCGCCGAGAGATTGTGTTTTGAGCTGAAAAATATTTCGGGATTAAAAGTTCTAACACCGCCTCAAAAGTCAGAATCAAAATCTTCCGGAAGTGTCGAAAATGTCATCGAGGCGTTATTAGGTTTAGGCTTCACACGTTCTGACGCAGGAGGAGTTATAAATTTGTTGAGAGCTGCTCACGGTGAAGATTTTAATAAACTCAGCGAAGAGGATTTATTGAGAATGTCATTAAGGGAGTTACACAAATAAAAATGCCGGATAACAACATTAAGCCCGCAAGAATTTTTGACACTCCCAAGACACCTGAAGATGTTTTGTTATCAGTCAGGCCGAAATATCTTGATGAATTTACGGGACAGGAAAAACTCAAGGAAAAGTTAAAAATATACATTTCCGCAGCAAAAGGACGAAATGAACCCTTAGACCATATTTTATTTTATGGCTCTCCCGGTTTAGGCAAAACGACTTTAGCAGGGATAATCGCTCAAGAAATGGGCGGACAACTGCGAACTACGACAGGCCCTGCTCTTGAACGTGCGGGAGACTTGGCAGCGATAATTTCAAATATTGAACGCAACGATGTTTTATTCATTGATGAGATTCATAGAATGCCACCGCAGGTCGAGGAAATTTTGTATCCTGCAATGGAAGATTTCATGTTGCATATCGTTGTCGGTAAAGGCCCTCTCGCACGAACAATAGCATTAAACCTGCCGAAATTTACACTTTGCGGAGCTACGACAAGACTCGGATTATTAACTTCGCCATTGAGAGCAAGATTCGGAATCGTTGAACAGTTAGCTTTATACACAGATGAAGAACTATCAAAAATTTTGTTGAGAGCGGCAAAAGTTTTAGAAGTCAATTTGAATGTTGAAGCAAGCCTTGAAATTGCAAAACGTTCACGTGGAACACCGAGAGTAGCATTGAGATTATTAAGACGTGTAAGAGATGTTTCAGCAGTTCTTGAAGGTTCAGAAAGCGAAGTAAATTCAAAAATTGCGATTCATGCTATGGATATGCTTGAAGTTGATTCGGAGGGACTTGACGAAGGAGACCGAAAAATTCTGCGTGCTATCATAGATTTATTTAACGGAGGCCCTGTAGGTTTAAGTACTCTTGCGGCGGCATTGAACGAAGATTCCCAAACCATTGAGGAAATTTACGAACCGTATTTAATTCAAAAGGGATTAATCGAACGAACTCCGAGAGGCAGAAAAGCAACACAAAACGCATATTCATATTTAAGACAAAAGGAAGCTGATCATGTATTTGTGTAATAAGAAATTTATAGTAATTCTTTTAAGCGTATTTTTATTTGCGAATAACTCTGAAGCCCGTGATATTTATGTCAGGCTTTCAGGTGCTGGCAAATATTCAATCGGTATAACTTCGGGAAATTTAGTAATGACTGATGCTGAGGGTAGACTTGCGAATCTTGCCGACTCCGCCCAAATTTCAGTTTCAGGAAATTACGCTTATATCATGGGTAACGCTTTTTTAATGCCTGTGAGATTAACGGGAACAGGATTTTTGAAATTCGACGGCAAAACTTACAGGGGAGCATTTTTAATCACTCAACGAGGGGGATTATTAAACGTTCTCGACCTTGAACAATATTTGTGCGGTGTACTTCCTGCCGAAGTCGGAGCTAATTGGCATGAACAGGCTTTGAGGGCTCAGGCGATTTGTGCAAGAACTTATGTGTTAAAGCAAAGTATGAATCGTGCTGACAAAGGCTATGATGTTGTTGATACTGACGCTGACCAGGTTTATAAGGGTGCAGGAGTTGAGACGGCAAAAACTAATCACGCAGTTTCAAGCACAGCAGGGGAAATTTTGACATACGGAAAAGATTTAGCGTTTACATATTTTCATTCTGACAGCGGAGGCCACACAGCGGATATTGAGGACGTTTGGGGACAAAAGAATATGCCTTATTTGCGTGGAGTTCCTGAAGTCGTAAATTATAAATCGCCCGTTTCAGTTTGGAATGCGAAATTTTCTGCGTCAAAGATTCAAAGTGTCGTGAAAAAAGTTACCGGAGCAGACATCGGAACAGTGAAGGAAATTCAGGTCTCTGAAGTTGACGAAGGGGGACGTGCAATTAATATGACGTTCATAGGCTCAAAAGGCACTCGTTCAATGAAAGCAAGCCAATTCCGACTCGGTTTAGATCCGAGAACGTTAAAAAGCACAATGCTGACTCCTTCCGGGGGAGTTTTTAACGCAGATAACGATTTAACCCCAAGCGGACTTGTTACGAATCAGAAATCCCAGAATACAAACCCAAATTTAACTTTTGAAGAGGAACAGGGAATCGCAAAAATGACGGCTGAAGGAATTTTCACGACGACGGAATTAATCGACATGCTGACGAATCCGAATAAAAAGAAAAATTATTATGAAACCGGACTTGGCAGAAATCCTAAAACAACAAAAAAAACTACGACATCAAAACCCAGAAATAAATACGGATATTCAATCGAGAAGTCTGGAAATGAATTTATATTTTACGGCAGAGGCTGGGGGCACGGAGTCGGAATGTGTCAGTGGGGAGCAATGGCAATGGCTGAACAGGGCTGGACGGCTGAGCAGATTTTGAATCATTATTATCCTGGAACGGCGATAAGAAGATACAAGTGAAAAAATTATATAATTTAAGCTCATATAATTACGATCTTCCTGCCGAAAACATCGCACAGTTTCCGGCAGTTCCCAGAGACACTTCAAAATTGCTTGTATGGGACGTGAAAGAAAATAAAATTTCGGATAAAAACATTTTTCGGGATATTATAAAATTTTTGCGTCCTGATGATTTATTAATTTTGAACGACACAAAAGTTATCCCGGCGAGATTAAAAGCTGTGAGAGAATCGGGCGGACAATGCGAGGTATTTTTGCTGAAGAATTTAACGCCTGATTTTTTAACTTGGGAAGCACTCGTTAAACCTGCAAGAAAAATTCATAAAGGAGATAAAATTTTTGTTAATGACGCAGTTTTATATATCATTGACGAAATGGACGAAGGAATCAGACACGTAAAATTTGATTTTAATTCACGTGATGAATTTATGAAATTCCTTGACAGTGCCGGCCATGTACCATTACCGCCATACATAAAAAATAACGATGATATGATGGAAAAATATCAAACCGTTTTTGCGAAACACGAAGGCTCAGTTGCAGCACCGACAGCGAGCTTGCATTTTACGCCCGAACTAATCGACAAAATAAAATCAATCGGAGTAAAAATTTCGTATGTTACGTTACATGTAGGCTTAGGAACGTTCAGACCTGTAAAAGTCCAAGACATTAGGGAACATGAAATTCACACGGAACATTGTGAAATGCTCGAAGAGACAGCGAATTTAATCCGTGAATGCAAAAACAAACATGGCCGTGTAATTGCATCAGGAACGACGGCAGCGAGAACCCTCGAATCATTTTGCGATGACAACGGCGAAATAAAATCAGGAATCTTAGACACAAAATTATTTATTTATCCAGGATATAAATTTAAGGTTGTTGACGCATTGATAACAAATTTTCATTTGCCCGAAAGTTCGCTATTAATGTTAGTTTCGTCGTTTGCTGCGAATAAATCAGGAATTTTTAACGATGATGAGAATAACGAAAAAATTTTAGAAAAGCTGATTGAAATTTACAAAAATTGTGCGGAGAATGGCTGGAGATTTTTTTCGTTCGGGGACGCAATGTTTATAGAGTGAGCTAAAATAAATCGCTGTGAGTTCCAGTACGTCGCAGAATTAATAAAAGTTTTTGTTTATCTTTTTTGTATATTAATAGCCAGTCAGAATTAATATGACATTCACGACACCCTGTATAAATTCCTTTTAAGGCATGATCTTTATATTTGGGTTCAAGCGGTTTATCAAGTATGAGTTTATCAATGACATCTTCAAGTTCAGACATTGACAAGCCGCGTTTTTTCGCAATTTCAGCTTCTTTTTTGAAACGTGAAGTAACAATTACACTGTATTTCATAACAGCCCTAAATCCCTTAACATTTCTCCGGCAGTTTCATAGCTCTTATATTTTTCCGGGTGTGCAAGTATATCCTCAAATTCTGCAATATCTGCTAAAGTTTCCCCGTCGTCAAAATTAATATCAAGGGGAATGTCGATTAAATTAATTTTCTTCGTCTTTTCCAATGTTGCAGTACTCATTTCAAATTTCACTCCTTAAAAATTTTCGTGTTAATTTTACAGGAAAATCACAAACGCAGCAAAACTCATCGCAATCATTAAAATTATCGTTTTCAAAAACGAGAAATTAAAATATCTGCATATCACAAAAATTAATATTCCTGTTCCTGTCCATGCCGTAAAATAATTCCAGCTCGCAATATACGGAATGATATTTACTACGAAATCCGCAATTTTTTCCCATAACAAAAATATTCCTTCGACGGGATACAAAAATAAATCGCTGAACGGAAAATTTATTATCTTAAAAAATACAATCACTGACGCTATCAAAAACGCAAACGAAAAATAAACCGGTGCAAAAATATTTAACAAAATTCCTGCAACGGGAACTCCCTTGAAAGTATATGAAATCTGCGGAAATGTTACGAAAAATATTATTGAACTTATTAATGGCAAGAGAATTTTTTTATCCCAAAATGAAAGCGATGTTATTGTTAATGCCGTCAAAACTGAAAGCCGAAATCCTATATCCCAAAATAAAAACGGTCTGAATAATAATAAAATTACTGCGGCGGAACTTACACTGTTAATTCCGTTAATTCTGCGTCCGAGAATTTTTGTTAAAATCCCAATCTGAAGCATTAAACCAGCTCTCATTGCACTTGGAGCAGCTCCCGTCAAAATTATATAAATCCATAAAATCAATGACATCACAAAAAAATTATTTCCGAAAATTAAACTTACGCACAAAATTACAATTCCTACGTGAAATCCCGAAACTGCCAATAAATGACTCGTTCCCCATTTTCTGTGCTTCTCGTCAAGTTCTTTCGTGTGTTCGCCGAGCCACGCAGCTTTCAAATATTCCCCCGTTAATTTAGGTGTGTGAATCGTCAGGAATCTTGAAATTTTATATCTCAATCCGTAAAAACTGAATTTTTTATCATCATTTTCTTTTACGTTTTTAATGCTTACCCATGATTTAACACCTCTTGCTTTCCAGTAACGCCCTTCGTCAAAATCGCTGTTTTTGCTTTTAGACCTGAATTTTTTTGTTGAACCGTCAAATTTTATTTTCGTACCTTCCGTGAACTCAGCAAAATGTGTTCTCACTACAAATTTTCCGTAGTGTTCAGTTTCGATTATGCTTGCGTAAGTTTTTCCCCAAGTCCTGACAAGGGTTATAATTCCGTTTTCATTAGTGAAGCTGAAATCTTCGGGATCGGGTTTTGAGATTACGTTATAAATTTGAAGTCCTGACAGAAACGCAAAAATCAACGCCACGCAAAAAACTTTCCATTGTTCGGGTAAATTTTCCTCGTAAGAACACAGCATTATTCCCGAAAATATCAAAGGTACTCCGACAATAAACGCATAAATATTGAATTTGTCATAAAGTGCCATCGCCGAAATTATGGAAATCAAAATCCCAAACATCGGCGAACGTCTCAAAATTTCCATTTAATTTTATCTGATTAAAATTTGAGGACGCATTTTTTCGAGAGTTTTTGAGCCTATTCCTTTTATGTGAATTAAATCGTCAGGCGAGTTAAATCTTCCATGAGTTTCCCTGTATTCAATAATTCTTTGTGCAATTACTGAGCCTACACCTTTTATTAATTCAAGTTCCTTAGCCGTCGCATTATTAATATCAACTTTTGAGCCTAAAATATTATTATTGTTTATTGTTTGTGCTTTAGGTTGAGTTTTTATTACATTTTGCTGAACTCCGGGAATTTTTATTGCGTTGTTTTGATTTTGAGTTTGAATTTGTTTTTGCTGCGTAACCTTCGGCGAAATATAAATCTGTAATCCGTCAATTAAACGTTCTGCCATGTTGATTGAATTTCTATCGGCCTTCGCAGTAAATCCTCCTGCCTTTTCGACAGCTTGAAAAATTCTTGAATCTGCTGAAACTTTATACACTCCCGGATTTTT
>JAFSKE010000036.1 GCA_017449135.1 Synergistaceae bacterium | reverse complement strand
ATTTTGACATTTCCCTTTTTCTCTTCGGCAACTTTGATGTCAACAACTACAATTCCGCGTTCGGTTAATCTGTCTACGGCTTGAATTGACGAACCGGCTTCGATAGTTCCCTTTGTGTTTTTTCCTTTTGCGTCATATCCTGAATAATTAAAATACGGCATTTTTAATCTTCTCCCGCAACTCTTGTTAATTCGTCAGGCGATGTCAAACCAGATTGAACCGCTGATAAACCGATTTCCCACAAAGTTTTGAAACCGCTTTTGCGTGCAATATCCCTTAATTTTGAAGCTGCTGCACCTGCAACAAAAGCCTCTTGAATTTCCTCGTTTATTACAAACTGTTCATATAATCCGACTCGGCCTCTGTAACCTGTGTTATGACATTCTGAACAGCCGACGGGGGCAAAAGCTCTCGTTAAACCCTGTTTCTGCATCATTGCAGGAGGTTCGATTTCTTTTCGGCAGTGAGGACACAAACGCCTTGCAAGTCTCTGGGCAACAGTTCCAACCATACAGCTTGCGGCTAAATAAGGTTCAATTCCCATATCAACAAGTCTTATGATTGCACTGATTGAATCATTTGTGTGAAGTGTAGATAAAACCAAGTGTCCAGTCAATGAAGCCTGAACTCCGATGTGGGCGGTTTCAAAATCTCTCATTTCTCCGATCATTACGATGTCGGGGTCTTGTCTCAAAATTGAACGCAAAGCTGCTGCAAACGTAACTCCTGCTTTCTCGTTTACCTGAATTTGAGCAACTCCGGGCAAAGCATATTCGACAGGGTCTTCAACGGTGATTATATTGACTTCGGGACGTGCAAGAGCCTGCAAAATTGCGTACAAACTTGTTGATTTTCCCGAACCTGTAGGGCCTGTAAACAAAATCATTCCGTGAGGCCTGTGAATTAACTCGTCCATAATGGTACGTTCTCTCTGTTCCATTCCTAAATCTTCGAGAGTCATTAATCCGTGTCCCTTATCAAGCAAACGCATTGCAATTCTCTCGCCGTATTGTGTCGGAACTAAACCGACTCGAATATCAACCGCTCTGTCTCCTACGGTAATTCCGATTCGGCCGTCTTGAGGTGCCATATGTTCTGCAATATCCATTCTTGACATGACTTTTATTCGGCTTGTCAAAGGTGCCTGATTTGAACGGGGCAGTCTCAATCTGTCCTGTAAAACTCCGTCAACACGAAACCTGATTAAAACTTCATCTTCATAAGGTTCTACGTGAATATCCGTTGCTCTCTGTCTCAAAGCGTCAACAAATAATCCGTTTACAAGTCTGATAACAGGAACGTCAACGGAATCGCTCAAAACATCTTCACGGGTTAAGTCGTCAATATCGTCAATGCCTTCAATATTTTTTGCGGCTTCATCGGCTGCAACACTTCGTAAATCGTATAAAGTGTGCAGTAAATCCCCGATTTCTTTCTCATCGCGAATTTCTAAATCAATCGGATAACCCAACGCCGTACCAAGCATTTGAGCCTTTGACCATGAATTAAAATCCGATGCACCGATAATCAAAACTCCATTTTCGATTCTTAACGGAACTATTCCCGATTGACGGAGAATATCAAGTCCCATTCCGTCAGGTAATAGGCTCGATATTTCTTTTGCGTCAGGCAGGGGCTTTAAGTCTTCAGGCATTTTTATTTTCTCCTAAGGCTCTTTTGATACAATTCCCTGAATCTTGCGTCAATGTCGGCTTCAACAGGGCTGATGTCGATACTCATTAACTCACTTCTGGCATAAGCGGGCATTCTGAAATTCACGTATTCGTCAGGAGATGTAAAATTATTCGTAAATCCTGCTGCCCTCAATGTAGCTCCCCTCATTTGATCGGGATTTTCAATTATTTGAGGTGTCAGGAAAATTACGAAGTCAACTTTTTCTTTCTCTTTTGAAACTTTCTGAAACAAACCTCCGATTAACGGAATATATGATAATCCGGGTGTTTTTCGTTTCATGGATCTTTCGGTCTCTTTAATGATTCCTCCGAGAATTATTGTTTCTCCGTTTCCGACAACAACTGAAGTATTAACTTCACGCTTTGAAGTTATCGGTGTCGTAACTCCGGGAGCTGTCATAACATCTTCAGTAGTTTGTTTTATGTCCATTGCGACAAGATTATCGCCCCTGATGTGAGGTGTTACGGTGAGTGTTAAACCGGTATCTTTGTAATCATAATTGCTCTGAACTGCACTGGGATTTGATAATTCAGATGTTGATCCTTTCATGACCGGGATAACTTGACCGACTTGGAATGAACTTTCCCTGTTATCAGTACACATTAAACGGGGAACGGATAAAATATTCACGGCATTATAACGTTTCAGCAAATCAACCGTAGCATACATTAAGGCCATAGGCTGATAATTCGTAACACTGTAAGTCGATCCGTTACGGTCTAATAATTCTTCACGTTTTGACAAGTCATTGAACCACGTCATAAACTGAGATGGGATTGCATTTTCTCCGAGCGACATATTACCGCCCAATAATAAATTGTCCCACATCTGACCTCCGACTATTGACCAGTCAACACCGTTATTTTCAAGATTTGTAACGTTGATTTCGGCGATAAAACCTCTCAACAAAATCTGCTTAGGCTGAATGTCGATTGCGTCTAAAATCGGAACGAGCGAGTCAAATTGTCTCTGTGTCGCTGCAAAAATCAAACTGTTAGTCGAAACGTCAGGGACAACAGTTGCAGGGAATTTAGCAGCTTCCTGACCGAGCATTGTTGCTGTTGCTGCTAAAACTTTTGCGACCTGCTCTGATGCTGCCGTAGCGTCAATATTTTTGAGCTTGTAAATATGAAAATCGCCGATTTTTGAATCGACATCAAGTTCTTTAATTACTTTTGTTGCGTGATCTATTGCACTTCTGTTGCCGACAACAATAACTTTTTTGCTCGGAGGATCGGGAATTGCGTTTAATCCTTGAAGAGGGCCGTTTGATTGAGCTATTGCGTTTAATTGTGCAGCAACTGTTGTAGCGTCTCCGTATTTTAATTCGTAAGTCTTGCTTAATCTTGCACTTTGTGGGCTGTCCATTTTACGTAATAATTCAACGCCCTTGTTTACGTCAGTAGCACGACCCTGTAACAAAATATCACGTCCGTTACCGACAGGCAAAGCTACCAAACTTGAACCAAATGACTGCTGAATTGCCGGCATTACACTTTCAACAGTAACATAATCAAGCGGAATAATATATGTAACAGTTTCTTCACCATAACCGGGGCCTGATTTTCCACGATAAACATTAGGAGAAGGACTCACGCCTCCCTGACGAACGATTGAATAACTCCCCATATTTTGCAACGAAAAATTATACATTTGAAGAGTCGAAAGCATTATCTGCCGAGCCTCTCGAATCGTTACGGGGTGAGGTGAAATTATCGTGATTTTTGAATTAACATTCGGAGGAACGATTATATTTTCGTCAAGAATTTCAGACATGAATCTTACAAATCTAACTAAATCCATATCCTTAAAATTAAACTGAACGAGTCCCGATGCTTTCATTGCTTTAGCGGCTTCAGTCAAATTTTTCTCTTCTTCGGCAGTCATTGCGTCCCCTGCTCCTGATTGTGAAGATTGAGCAGTTTCCTGAGCAGTTGCAGTCGAAGTCCTGCGTCGGCGTGTTGCTGCTTCAGAATCCGAACTGACGAAAAATATAATCAAAATTAATATTAACGTAATTCTTACAAGTTTTAAGTTCAAAATTTTAACATCTCCCAGCCCTTATATAATACTACAAAATTCATCTATTCAGGAATATAAATTGATGTCGTTCTATCTCCAACACTTATAATCACACACCTGTATTTTAACTCATAACCTTCATCAACCGGAATTGATTGACGTTCGGTCTGCCATGAAAAATTATTTTTATCATCTCTTCCATTTTCGGGCGTTGTTTCATCAGTTCTGAAACGAAGCCAGAGTTTTTGCGATGCAGAAATTAATTCACGTTCAATCTGTAATTCCGCCATAAGTTTATAAGACATTGCAATTAATTTGAAGCCTGCCGAAATCACAAGCCCCGCAACAGCGACGGAAACTAAAACTTCCATTAAAGTAAAACCTGATTTTTTACCGTTTTTAACGAACGACATAACGCAACGCTTCTGACTTTCCATCTCGTGTAACTTCGACATCGAACCTTTCACTGTTCATCAATGAGTTTATCGAGTTAGCAATATCTCCCATGTTAGTAAATGGAATCCCGTTGATTGATTTTATGACATCGCCCTTTTGAACTCCGAGACGTTTCAAAATGCTGTCATTCTGAATCCATTGAACTTCGAGTCCTCCTGCCTGTTCACTTGGTCTGATTCTGATTCGTTTTAATTCGTCAAAAGGATTTTGTACTAACTGATTAACCGTTTCGCTTGAAATTTGTCCTTCCTGTCCTGTTGTAGTAGCAGCAACGACATTATCGTTATTTTGAGTCGGTGCAGGTGCAGCAGGTGCAGGAGTTGAGGGAGCTTTAGGAGTTTGATTTTTAGCAGAGACAGGCCCATAAGCAATATATTTTGTTACGGAATTTTTCCCGCGTCTGAAAACAGCTTCGGTGTATTTGACACTTGTTAATTTGTAACGGTCAACATTTTTTCCTACTAACAAGAGGCTTAATTTACCGTTATTTTCAATCCATGCTCCGACACCGGGCAAAGTTCCACGCAAAATTAAACCGTCTAAACCAGTGTCTGGTTCTTCCTGTTTAACTTCCTGCTTAACTTGGGGCTTAGGCTCATCAGTTTTTTGAGGGGTAACGTGAAAAGGATTTGAAGCAAGGAATCCCTCAAGGCCTCTGCGGTTTTCGACATTTTCAAGATTTTGTCCGACACCTGAGACGGCACTGTCAACGACTCCCGAATTTCCCGATAAAAATTCAAATCCATAACCGAGCCCGACGCTTGCAAGTTTTCCAAAAGTGAACCCTAATAATAGCGGCAATATCAATAACCATAACGCATAAATCTTTCCGTGTTCGTCATTTTCGTTACTTGACTTAATATTTTTATGCCTGCTGCGAAATTTTAATCCCGAAAAAATATTTTTAATTCTGTCAAACATTTTTATTTTTTATTTCCTCCTTAAATACCAATGTCCGCCCTCCTGTACAATAGGCAGAAAATTTCTGACGGCTTGGATATTTTTTTCAAAATCTTCGGGGAAATTCAATCTTGCTTCAGTTCTTCCGATTCTCATAGTTGCCGGATTTATCGTTAAAAAACCGTTAATGGCAAAATCGCCGTTAGTTTTAAGATCTTCGAGGAGAATTTCATTTCTTCCCGCAGTCAACAAAAAACCTCCGTCCCCGAAATTCATTACCTGCCCTAATTGCAGACTCCCGCCCCTAAAATTAATTTCACATACAGGTGCAAGACTCAAAATGCTTGATAAAAATTTCGGTTTTATGGTAATAGAACTGAACGAAATATTTGCAATCCCGTTTAACCTTAAATTATTGACAGTGAAGCCGTCTTTTTCGCCTGATACATCAGAATAATTTAATCTCATTCCACGTTTTTCGAGTTGTGAATGAGCAAAAGACATTGAGAATTTTCCAAGCTCCTGCCATTGAAGAAAATAATACAGGGCGAAGAAAAATCCTACGATAAACAATATAATTTTTACAGTGTTAAATATTGAACGTTTCATTTTTTTATCTCAATTCATCGGACCTATAATGGCCGACACAGTCATTAATCTTTCTTTTCCGGCCGGCAAAGCTCTTAACTCTGCTGCGATAAATTTAACTCCTCTTGATTCTAACTGCCTTTGTAATTCAGCTAACTCCTCAGCATATAATCTGTTAATTTCTACGGATTGATTTCTGCCGTCAGGAGTAATTCTGTTGACTCTGCTTCCAAGCTGCATTCTCTCCGAAACTTGAGCAAATACAGTAGGTACATCGACATTACGAGCCGAATTTGAACCTTTAGAAGAAGGCGATAAATTTTTATACTGTTCCGACAAAACTAAAAGAGTATGCCATCTTCCCTGCTGTGTTTTTAATGTCATTTCACTTTGAGAAATCCAGCCGCTGACAAGTGAAACGCCTACCCATACAACAAGAGCAGAAAGCCCTGCAATCAGAAATTTAACAGAACCAGCCGCTTCACCTTGTATTATAGCTCTCGAATTATTTAAGACCTGTTCAAAATTCAATGCCATAAACCTTTCACCACCTTAAACGTAAATCAAACCTGTAACCTACGCCGGCTACAAATTGTGTATTATCAAGCTGTACCAAATTGACTTTACCTTCCCATAATTTCCTGAAATTTAATATAGTACTCATGTCGGGAGCAACTCCTGTGCAGTCCATACCCTCATTGCTATAACGGACTATATCAATCGTGATATTCATGTTTTTGTCAGCTGCAAAGATTTCGCCTAAATCCTCTAAAGCCTCTTGAAGCGAGTGAACATCAGCTCCGGTTCCCGAAAATTCAGCGAGTTTATCCCTTGCAAGAGTAACAGGATTAGCAATTCTTCCTGTATGTGAAGGATCGAATG
This sequence comes from Synergistaceae bacterium, assembly GCA_017449135.1. Lineage (GTDB taxonomy): Bacteria > Synergistota > Synergistia > Synergistales > Aminobacteriaceae > JAFUXM01. Next base: position 31,584 of record JAFSKE010000036.1, on the reverse strand, counting down.
TCTGACGATAGAAATTTTCAGATTTTGTACGGATTTCCTGAACTTGAGATTGAATTTGCTTCCAACGTAAAACACTTGCTCCGAGAGCGATTACACCTGCTATTAACAACCATATCGATACACGTGTTAAAAGTCTGACGGAACGCTCAAGATCTCTTGCACCTTCAATAGCACTGCGGGATAAATTTACGTCATTAATCCAAGGACATAACTCGGAACTTTCGTTGACAATCTCGAAAAACATTTCGTCAGCATCGCCGTTAAGATTTTCACCTGCTGCATTGACCGTAAAATTTCCGCCTCTGTCAAGACCTTGAACTTTGCAATATTCGTCATACCATTCAATTTCCTTAATTTCAGAATCCTTGTCAACAAGCTTTCTCCAACGTGATAAGACAGGACGGTTTTTCTGCCATAACATAGAGCATATATTTTCCTCGTCAAGCCATATAGTTACTCCTGAACCGCCATATTTTGAAAGTTTAGATATAAACGGCAACGGAGCAGGCCAAACCTTTTTGGGTAAATTTATATCGCTCTCAGGGATATTAAACTCTTCGGGAGATACGTACCATACAATCCCATTTGAACCGCCTTTCGGAGTTTTTGACAATACAACGGGAAAGACCTCAAGCTCTCCGGCTGCAGAGAATGGCATAACTTGTAATTTCAACGCTTCACGTATCTTTGTAGAATTTGAGAACGGGAAATTAAAATCATCTAACGACAAAGACCGCATGGGAGCTAAAATTATCAGATTTTTTCGAGGTGTCATCGATGCAGTGATTAGGCGGGTACTTTTCCTAAATACGGCACTCTCTGCACCTGTGTCATCGTCTTTAGCTCTTTCCTTCAAGTTTATAACTCTGCGAAACTCGCAATCATCAAGATTTTTTCCTAATGATTTTTTATTTCCTATAAAATTAATTTTTGTTAATAAAATATCTTTAATACTCATAATTCTTCCCACCTGACTATTTGCCTTGTGTTTCTGTCAAATATGATGTTAAAAGACTTTCCTCCTTCGCTGTCATTTTTCATACATTCTATTTTGATGTTCATATATTTGCTCTTAAAGCCTGCAATGTTAGTTAATAACGTAGATGTTCTCGGTGAGGCTCCGGGCAGGTTTTGAATATCCTTCAAATTCCGTAAAGGTTCTTCCATTCTGTCTTGGGCTATGCGTTGGGCAAGTCCTCTCTCATCAAGTCCGGGCAATAATTCCATAACATGAACAGGAGCAAAATTAAGATTAATCTTTCCGTCGCTGTAAATCGTGCAGTAATCAGCTATTCCAAGTTGAGTGCCTGACCCGTATAAAACTTCATAGCTTAAATCCTGACTTAAAATTAAAAGTTCGGAAATGTCATAGGGAGGGCGATTTATGAAATTATCACGCTCAGCACCGCCTACTCTGGGTCTGTTGTTTCTATCCATGAAATCAAGCAGTATTAATTCAAGTTCTTTGTGTTGCAGCTTGTCAAGCATATTCAAGAAAGGTTCTTCAAATTCATGCCTTAAAGTGTTACCGTCAGGGAGGAATAAATTTCGCAGCGGTATTTTATCGTCCAACGGAGTAACCTGAACTACCCATAATCCTAAATCGCTGAATGGCAATACAAAAGGCTGGAACCACCTTTGTGTAGGACTGTCATATTCTGAATTTGCCGTCATTTCCGATAAAATATTGATTAACGCTGAAGATACGACATTAGCCATACTTCTATCAGCTATATTTTCACGTTCACTAAATACACTGCGAACCTGAATCCTTACAAACCAAGTAAATGCAGTTGCGCATGAAATCAGCAAAACACCAAGCATTAAAACGCTTACAAGAACAAAACCCTTACGGCAAGGCGATATACGTTTCAAGTTCATTAAAATCCCCTTTCTTTTCAGTCATATTCATATTATTCTGCTTAGTGTTTCTGCCGAGTTTTATATATATTCCCTGAGGTAAAGCACCTGAATACTCTTTACGTCTGTCATCTTCGTGAGAGCCTTCCGGAACTTCAACGGAAAATTCATCTATTCCGGGTAAAACAAGCTGTCCTGTCTCTCCGCTTAAATTATCATATTTTATTGTGTTAGGAAGCTGTCCCGGAAAAATCCAGCGGTAAAGTCCAGGCAAAACATCTCCGTGAAGCATTCCGCCCTCTTCGAGTTTATATACAACAGTTCCTGAAGGCATATTCTGTACAACAGGCGATGTCGTCATAACCATTAAAACATCGTCATCATTTCCGCCTATAGCCTTGTGATCTACTATCATCAGAACATTTGAAGATAAACGCATTGCAGCGAATATATCACGTGTTATAAAATTTACCGTTCTTGATAAAGCCGACAAATCCGAGTATTGCTCTTGGGTTTCAATCGTTCTGCGGACTGTAACGGCGACGGGAGCAAGAGCTAATGTAGTCAATAATCCCGTCAACATTACTGCAATTATAATCTCGATCAGCGTGAAACCTTTATTTATCATCTTTACCGGGACCATTCATTAAAAGAAGGGCATTAACGTTTTTACCTTCTGAATCTTTCTGAATCCTGCGTTCAAAGTGATAAGTTCCGGGCTTGAAATAGCTGACTATCTCACGCATGACATTTTCAATTTGATAACGCTGCGAAAAATTCAGTAATTTGCTTATATCTTCAGAATGAGGTTCTCTATTGAAATGCGACCATAAAGTTTCAAAGCCTTTTAACAATAAATCCGTGTCATTCTGCTGTTCGCCTAAACTCATATAATGATAGCCCAAATTCCTTTGGACTTCCTCACGAACTATTGGGTGCTTATCGGCTTCAGTTAATAAATAATACTGCAAACTTGCATTTTGAGTTGAAAGAGCCTGCCTTAATAAATAATTTCCGTAAATTCCGCTTGAAATATAGATAACTCCTGCGATTGACGAAATAACACATAAAATTCCTGCTATTTTTCGTGAATAATTTTGTTTAAGGATTTCAAAGTCAGTTGTAAACTTAAATTCAGGGAAAAATTCACGATTCGATAATGCAAATCCGAGAGCTATCCATACCATATTCTCTATTCTATGGAAAGGACGTGTAAAGAAAGCACTGAACGAAATTAACGACACAATGCAAAATCCCCATACTGAAGTCATGTTTACGTTTCTCTTTCTGAAAACTCCGACAACACCGCCGAAAAACCAGAAAGAATACATTATAACAAACATTATGCCTCCTATAATTCCTCCTTCACAGAAGAATTGCAGGAACTCATTATGTGCCCAGTGCGTATACTGCCATTTATACCAGTCTGATTTTCCCCATTTTGATGTGTTAAATGCCTCTCGCTGAGCTTCCATGTAATGCCATTTATATTGCCCTATTCCTACTCCTTCGGGGTGTTCAGCAGCCATTGTGTACGATGTCAGCCAAATTCCTCTTCGGCTTCCGATAGTTTCGTAATGCTCTACTATGTCGTTTATTTTATTCAAAGTCCCGCTTGTTCTTGGCGAAGATAACGAAACATAAAACACTGTACATAAAATTATTCCGACAGCAAATATTCTGATAACATAATTTCTGTTAAATTTCCATGCAGAGAATATAAACATTAAAATTATACTGCCTAAAAATGCAAACATTGCCGATCTGCTCGTCGAGTTCAAAAGCCCCCAAATGTTTACTCCCGCTAAAAGCATTGCAAAGACAGCTAAATATAAGTGTTTTTTACCCTTCAGAATATAAACGCTAAGGAACGAAGATAAAATCAAAATTCCTGCTAACACTCCCAATAATATATTTTCTTCGGTAACGCTGAATTTTATACATAAAACTGAAAGTGCAATAATTATAGCAGGTATGAAAATCTTTTTGCCGTGTTTATCAGAGTCATTCTTGAATGTGTCGAATACAAATAAATATATAGCTCCGAAAGTCGTTATTGCAAGCCATAATCCGAACATATTTTGCTGTGCCGTGTTCCCGATATAATGTCCCGGCGTCGGCAGGATTATTGAACTGTATTTCGTCATAAATTCAAAAATTGTACCCTTTAAGAACGCAAAATTATTCATTCCCCTAATCTGCAACTCTGCAAAAAAAGTATTTATCGCCGCATTCAAACTCGCAAGAATTAACACTATTCTTAAAGCAAAATCAGGAAATGACGAGACTGTTATAACATAATATGCCCATACCGTTATAAAACATACCATTTCTAAAACATATCCAGTAGGAGACGAAATTTTTACCCATAAAGGCTGTAAAGCACAATAAATTAAAATTATTCCCCAAATTATTGCAAAAACATCAAATTTTACTTTTATTCTTTCACGACCGTAAATAAAAATTCTTGCACCTGCTACTAATACTGCTACAGCTACAGGCACTCCCGTTACTGTCCATTTCAAAATATGAAGGGTATCAGCAAATCTTACTCCAGAGTAAATTAAATTCGACACAACAAGAGAAATTAACCATAATGGAACTAAAAGCCATATAGGCACTAACGGAAGAGGTGTAAGAGGTGAGTTTTTGACAAAAATATTATCAGCAGATTTTTTGTTTTTCTTCATGATAAATAAAATTCCTTTCTACTGGATTAAAGCATATCTTTCAACCGGAGCAAATGAATCACTGAATGCCGGAACATGTGAATCAGGCACAAAAGGTTCTAACCATTGTTTAGCTAATAATGACGTATATTTTGCATCGGTCTCAGGTGAAACCATTGAAGCAGTATCGCCCATCGCAATTAAAATTATGTTTTGCAGGGCATAAGCGTATTTTTTACCGGGAGCATTAACAGGGAAAATCATCATGTTTGTGAAAGATGTTGAGAAGGCTTTATAAATTCCGTGAAAAACTCCTGATTTGGGGCCATAAAGCGATGATATTATGTTCACAATTAAAACTCCGTCAGGGTTCAATAATTCTCGCAGTCTTGCAGCAGTTTCTATTGTTGTCATCTGAAATGGAATAACGATTGCGGAATTGAAAATATCCATGAAAATTGCGTCGTATTTTTCGTTAGAACGGTTTAGAAATGTTCTTGCGTCCTCGTGAAAAATTCTTAAATTCGGATCGTCTTTCAAACTGAAATATTCCCTTGCTGCTTCGGTAATTCCGGGATCTAATTCGACAACATCAACCGAAACACCTTTCCTGTTTTCAAGCAAAAATTTCGGAACACTGTAACCTCCACCGCCAAGCATTAAGATTTTTTTAGTGTCGGGTTTATAGTGAAATGCAAGATCGTAAAATTTTGTGTACTCCGAAACTAATTCAGAAGGCTGATCAACATACATTAATGATTGTGTGTAATCAGGGTCCGTTATTAAAATCCTGACTCTTCGATTATTTCGTGTGTCAACACTCTCGACGATTGAAAGATGATTATATTGTGTGTCAATCTGTACCCCGATCGGAGTTGAAGGAATGCCGTAACTTTTAGCGAAAAAAAATTCTCCGAGTATCCCTAAAATTATTACTATCGAAAAAAGCCTCCGCCATGCCCCCGTATAAATCAAGACCGACAACAAAGCTATTCCGCTGGCCAATAACATTAAAATTAATGCCGAAGGGAATAACGAAATTAAAACGAATCCTCCCATGAAAGTTCCTAAAATACTTCCGGCAGAGTTTAACGCCGACAAACGCCCTACAACTGCACCTGAAGAATTTACGTTCTGCATCGCAAGACGGACAACAAACGGTGAGACCATTCCGAGCAAAACACTCGAAGGAGCGAAAATTATAAATGCCGAAAAGACAGATGCCTTATACAAATTCATTCCGAGTCCCTGCAATTCCGTCAAAACATAATTGCTAATGAATGCGGTGATTGCGATTATTATTGCGGAGAAAAGTAAAATCCTTCCAAGCAATTTCGCTTCTGGTCTTTTATCAGCCCAGTAACCTCCAAGCCAATTCCCAATACATAAACTCGTCATAATTATTCCGATTAAGGCTGTCCAAACTATTAACGACGTTCCGAAAAAAGGTGCGACCATTCGTGAGCCTGTCATTTCAAGAATCATTGTTGCTGCACCGCTGAAAAACGATACAAGCTGCAATCGTGCTTGAATTTTTACTGATGTTTTATTGTTTCTGTTATCATATTTCAAATTTTATTCAGCTCCATAATTATTTTTATTTTCAATTTTAACCGCAATAATTTTATCGTCAAAGCGTTATTTTCTGTAAGTTGAAGGAATCATTAATAAAAATATCGCAAAAAGTTCAAGTCTCCCGGCAAGCATACAAAACGAAAAAAGCCATTTTATCGTCGATGGAAGCCATGAAAAATTTTCAACTGCTCCGAGTAAATTTAATCCGGGACCTACGTTTGAGAGACAAGTTAAAACTCCTGTGAACGCAGTAATTAAATCAATGTTAAATGCCGTTGTAATTGCAGTTGCAACAGTCAAAATCAGCATGTAAAGCACAAAAAACGCCGCAGAAGAATCAAACGTGCTTTGTGAAATCGGTTTCCCGTTCATTCTTGCTGTTATAACTGCTCTGGGGTGCAACAATTTTTGAACTTCGGATTTTAACTGACAGCCTAAAATTAAAAATCTTGATACCTTACAGCCTCCTCCGGTTGATCCCCCTGACGCTCCGATGAACATTAAAATTATAAAAATAAATTTCGCAAATTCAGGCCATAAATCATAATCTTCAACAATAAAGCCTGTTGTCGTAATTACGCTGACTACGTGAAAAAATGTTCGCCTCAAAGTATGCTCAATAGTCTGAAACATTCCCGAAAAATATATTGCAATAGACATTAAAATTACGGCAATTAAAACGATAAACGAATATGCTCTAAATTCTTCGTCTTGAAAGAAATCACGAAATTTTTTTTGCGGCAGAAGAAAATAAAGCGAAAAATTTACCCCCGAAGCAAACATAAAAATTATTATCACCCATTGAATATAAGGACTCGTGAAATATGCTATCGAATTATCTTTTGTCGAAAATCCTCCCGTCGCTATCGTCGAGCATGAATGACAGAATGCGTCAAAGAAATTCATTCCCCCGACAATCAGGAAAAATGTTTCAAAGAACGTCAAAAATATATAAACTCCCCATAATTTCATGGCCGTCTGATGTAATCTCGGTGTGATTTTTTCGGCTGTAACTCCCGGAACTTCGGCTTTGTACATTTCCATTCCCGAAACTCCCAAGAACGGCAGAACTGCCAAACTCAAAACTATAATTCCCATTCCCCCGATCCAATGAGTTACTGACCTCCATAACAAAATTCCACGAGGCAAAATTTCAATTTGTGCGAAAATCGTTGCTCCCGTTGTCGTGAATCCTGACATTGTTTCAAAAAATGCGTCTGTGTAACTCGGCACTGAACCTGAAAGCCAATATGGCAAAGCTCCCAAAATTGACGCTGTGATCCATGAAAAACCCGTAACCCCGACTCCTTCACGAATCCCGATTGAAAAATTTTCGTTCTGATTTCCCGTTGTTGAATACCAATATAAAATTACACTCGCAAAAGTTCCCGCAAAAATCGAAATCGCAAAAGCACTCGCATCGTGTGAATAATCATAAAGCGAAATACACAACGGCAATAACATTGCAAAAGATACAACGAGACATATTAACGATAAAACTTTCAAGACTGCTTTAATTTTCATTTCTGCCCCCGCTGAATAATTCCGCATATTCGGACATCATCGAAGTTAATGCAAATAAAATTACCCGGTCTCCTGCTAAAAGTTTCGTAGCTCCTGTTGGAACTAAAACTTCTCCGTTACGTTCAAGCAATGCAATAATTACACCTTTAGGGAGTTTTAATTCGATTAAAGTTTTTCCGACAAGTTTATTATTTTCCGACATTTTGAAATCCAACATTTCAGCGTTGATTTTCTCAACCATCGTTAATGCTAATGTGTGCTCCGGATAACGTACAAATCTCAAAATCACGCTCGCTAATGCCTCGTTAGGATCGACAATGGCATCAACAGGCATACAACTTGTCAAATCCTGATAATCTTTTCGTTTTACGATTGCGATTGTCTTTTTAGCTCCCATTTTTTTAGCTATTGAGGAATAAATCAAATTTAATTCGTCAGATTCTGTTGCACAAATATACCCGTCAGCATTTTCAATTCCCTCATCGCTTAATGCTTTTTTGTCTGCTCCGTCAGCTTCGATTACTAAAGCGTCTCCAAATTCCTCTGATAATCTGATACAGCGTTCGTGATTCTTTTCAACGATTCTTAAATTTACGTTTCCAAAATCCCTGCGTATTGCTTGAGCAATTTGTGTGCCGAGCTTTCCTCCGCCTACTATGAATAATTTTCGTAAAGTCTTTGATGCTTCGTTTTTATTTTTAGGCTGAAAAAGATTTTGCAGGAGGTCTACACTTTTTTTGTAAGTTACGACGTGGCAGATGTCATTTGCTTTCAAAATCGTAAAACCGTTAGGAACTCCCGAAACTCCGTCATCGTGTTCAACATGGACAAACACAGCCATTAAATCAGGGAATTTAGGCCGAACATCTTTTAACGCCATATTGACAAGCGGAGAATCTTCGGAAATTTTCAAAGTGTAGAGTGCTGCTTTTCCGTCAAGTAATTCAGCGGCGTGAGTTGCTCCGGTAACTTCGAGAAGTCCTATAATTTCACGTGAAATAGATCTTTCGGGAGAAATCATTAATTTTATTCCGAGTTTTTTCCCCCAGTCAGGAGAGTCCGTAAATTCCAAATTCCTCGCCCTTGAAATTACGTTTTCAATTCCTGCGTTATGAGCAATCCAGCATGAAAGCATATTAACCTCATCACGATTTGTACAGGCAATTAAAATATCAACGTCGCAATGTTTTTCTTCACCGTCAGAACTTGGAATAACTCCTGCCTGTGCTAAAACATGAGGCCTCGAACCGTTTCCGAGTATAAATTGAACATCAAGCTCCTTCGCTGCCTGTTCTTTTTCCCTGTCATTATCAACGAGATAGACATTATGTTTTTCGGATAAAGTTTTTGCTACACTGCGTCCGACTTCTCCTGCTCCAACTATAACTATATTCAAATTAATTTATTCTCCTTTTTTCTGCCATGTACATAAAAAATTCGCTGAAGGTTTTTTGACGTTTTCACGGTTTATTTCACAAATAAAATTATTTTCCTGAATCTGCGAATAATTTAACGTAACTTTCTCTTCAAATTTTGCTCCCGATCTGAAAGATGCACAGACTGTTTTAAGTTCATAATTTATTAAGTCAATCGGTGTCTCGTCATAAACCCAGCCGAAATATACTGCATTATTAACATGCGAATTATAATCGAGATCGTGAAATCTTACGGGAAATTTAACGCTTTTCAAAATTTCGTTATCATTCAAACTCGGAATATCTCTAAAATCCGGGCTAATTTCTCCTGTGTCTCTCAATGAAATATTGGGAATGTGTGCGGCGGCTTTAACGGGTCTCCCTGCTGCAAGGTCTAATAATAACCATGATGTTTTTGCCCATGCTAAAGGATTTTCATTTTTATTCTGGACTTCAAAAACTCTCAATGTATTATAACCGTGTGAAGGATCGTGATAAGTTTTCAGCAAAAATTTTTCGTCAAGGGTAGGCAGATTTCCTATAAATTCAATTTCGTAACGTGTCAAAACCCAAGCATAACCCTTAGCGATTAATTCGGAGCTTTTTCCTTCGATGTCCTCAACCGCAAGTCCCGCAGTATCTTGAAAATAATCGAGCAGGCTTTTTAACTTTATTGTCCCAAACATTGAACAGTTTGAGGGCTGCACGGAAATTTCACGTGTATACATTTATTATTTACCTCTGCGAATCGAAATGCTTTTTGCGTGTCCGGTAAGACCTTCGGATTTTGCAAATTTTTCAATGTCATCTGAAACTTTTGTTAATGCTTCCTGACTGTAATAAATATATTGAGACTTTTTGACGAAATCATCAACCGATAACGGACTTGAAAATCTTGCTGTTCCCATTGTGGGTAGAGTGTGATTTGCTCCGGCGTAATAATCCCCTAATGCTTCGGGAGAAAACCTGCCGAGAAATATTGAGCCTGCATTTTTGATTTTTCCGCTTGTAATCCAATCGAAAGGATTTTCAACGCAGATTTCCAAATGTTCTGGAGCAAATTCGTTCGCAAGTTCGATAGCCTGCTCCCATGATTTTACGATTATTATTCGTCCGTTCTTATCGATTGATTCACGTGCAATGTCTTTACGTTCCAACTGTAAAATCTGTGCTTCAATTTCTGAACTTACACCCTTTGCAAGTCTCATTGAATTTGTGATTAAAATTGCTGTTGCGAGTTTATCGTGTTCAGCCTGAGCAAGCATATCGGCGGCAATGTCGGGAGCAAAATTGTTTTTGTCGGCGATTATTAAAATTTCGCTGGGGCCAGCTATCATGTCTATAGCAACACGACCGAAAACCTGACGTTTTGCCTCTGCAACAAAAATATTTCCTGGACCTACTATTTTGTCAACTTTTGGTACGCTTTCAGTTCCGTAAGCAAATGCAGCGACTGCTTGAGCTCCTCCCATTTTGAAAATCCTATCAACGCCTGCAACGTGTGCAGCAGCAATTATTTCGGGTTTTATTTCAGGCGGAGTGGCGATAAAAATTTCACTACAGCCAGCAATTTTTGCCGGTACTGCATTCATTAATACTGTTGAAGGATATGATGCAGTCCCGCCGGGAATATATAATCCGACTTTCTCAATCGGAATAAATTTTTGACCTAAAATAACTCCCTCAGAATTTGAAAATATAAGATCGTTGCGTACCTGTTGAGAATGAAATTCACGAATATTTTTCGCTGCCCTCTCTAAAATTTCTACGAAATCAGGCGAAACTTTTTTCAAAGAATCTCTTTTTTCACGTTCTGTAACTTCAAGCGACGAAAGGATTACCTTGTCAAATTCTTCCTCATAATGTTTAACTGCATTATCGCCATTAACTTTTACATTTTCAATTATGCTTTTCACTGTTGCACTGACATCAACACTTTTTAATTCTTGTCTGAGTTTCATAAAATCACTTGCAGTAATCGTGCGAATCATGTTAAGGGTTTAGCCTCCTTATAATCTCGTTAATTTTTTCGCTTTTGAATTTATACGCTGATTTATTAGCTATTAATCTTGCACTTAAATCCGTAATGAAATTTAAGACCTTCAAATTATTTTGTTTTAACGTTGTACCTGTTTCGACAATATCAACTATTACATCGGAAAGTCCCAACACCGGAGCAAGTTCGAGAGACCCCCTCAAAGTAATAATATCAATTTCACGCCCCAAACTTGAATAATAATTTTGTGAGATATTCGGAAATTCCGTAGCGACACGCAAAACTTTTTCGGGATCGTCAACAAAATCATTTTTCGCAGCAACGGCCATTCTGCAAAATCCGGTTTTCAAGTCCAGCAATTCGTAAACATCTGGATTGCGTTCAAGCAAAATATCTTTTCCAGCAGCTCCGATGTCAGCGGCTCCCCTTTCGACATAAACAGGAACATCAAAAGGTTTTACCCAGAAACAACGCAGATTTAATTCCTGATTTTCAAATATTAATTTTCGGTTGTTGTCGAGAATTTCAGGAAATTCATAACCCGAAGCAGCAAATAATTTATAAACTTTTTCACCCAGTCTGCCTTTTGGAAGTGCAATGTTAATCATTTTCTAACCTCGTCAAGATACACAGCAAAACCGATCGCCTTAGAATTTTTGTTACCCATTAAACGCATTAAATTGTCGTATTCTCCTCCTGATAAAATACTTTCGGGGATTCCTTCGATATACCCTCTAAATATTATCCCGTTATAGTAATTCAAATTATTAATATTTGAGAAGTCAATGTTAATTTCGTTTTTGTATTTTCTGAGAGTTTTTATGATCGGTTCAAAGCATTTCAGATTTTCAATGTCGTTATTGCCTTGAATTTTTGCCAGTTCAATAATTTTTTCGGGAGCGTTTATGTTTTTAAGTCCGTGAATATTTTTCTCGGATAATAATTTCAGAATTTCATTACGGTTTTCACTTTCATTTAACAATTCCGCAATCATTCCGGCATGTGAAATATCAAGAATATATTTTCGTCCCTCTGCCAGTGTCCTTAAACTCAAAATTGCAAGTTCGACGACTTCGTTAATATTTTCGTCAGTTAAATTTCCGATACATTCAATCCCTGTTTGTGAAATTTCACGGAAAGAATTTGAATTTTTGTGAACCCTGTAAACTTTTTCGTCATAATAAAATTTTTGAATGCCATCAGAATTTTTAGCGTGTTTTATTATCGAAAGCGTTACATCGGGACGAAGAGCCATTAATTTTCCGTTAATGTCCGTGAAGGTTAAAATGCTTTTTGATGTCAGAAAATCTTTTTTTCCGGCATAAAAATCATATTCTTCAAATCTGCTCATTCTGAAAAATAAATAATTATGTTCTTCGTATAGCTCCCGTAAATTTAACGCTGCTATCTCTTCAGGCCTTAATCTCATTTTCAACATTAAAAATAAAACTCCAATAATATTTTTGCGATTAATCATAGCACATACATGTTATAATTGCGTAAAATTTAATAGATAAATTTAACAAGGGAGGCAACAAAAATTTTTGAAAATAACTCAGAGCCTCGTCGAATAATTTTAGCAAGGCATGGACAAACTGAATGGAATAAAGATTTCAGGTTTCAGGGAAAAACAAATGTACAGCTCACGGAAGAGGGAAAACGTCAGGCTCAGGCACTCGCAAAAAGGTTATTGTCATGGCCGCCCGATGTAATTTATACAAGTCCTCTTGACCGTGCGAAATTTACTGCGTTTACGATAGCTGAAAAATTTAATTTGAAGCCTGTAATAATTCCTGAACTCGAAGAAATAAATTTTGCAGAATGGGAAGGACAATCAATTAAAGAACTGCAACTAAATCAACGTGATAATTTCTCTCATTGGAGGGAAGATCCTTTTTTCAATCCGCCACAAAACGCTGAAATTTGGGAAAATTTAAGTGCAAGACTTTCAAAGGCCGTCGAAATTTTTATGAGTGAGCCTTACAAAAGAATTGTAGTTGTCTCTCACGGGGGAGTTATGAGAGCTTTATATGCCGTGTTTTTAGGTTTTAATCCTCATAAGACTTGGAACATGGACGTTTCAAACTGTTCGATGAGCGGAATTGAAATCAGACACTCTCAACCTGTTTTAGCATTTTTGAATGACAATATGCACATCAGGGCAGGGGAATATGGCGAAAAATTACCGGTGTGGGGTGAAAAATTATGAGTTTAGATCCCGAACACGAGAAAAATTTATGGCGTTTATGTACTCAGGGCAATGTCGAAGCACGTGAAGAATTAATAATTTCGTACAGGCCTTTAGTATTCTGGATTGCCGGGAAAATTCACGTATCTGACCCCGAATTAAAACAGGATATTATTCAAGAGGGTATGCTGGCTTTAATTAATGCAGTCGATAAATTTGAACCTGAACGGGAATTTAAGTTTTCAACATATGCTTATCACAAAATTCACGGGCAGATTATTAACATGTTGGAACGAAGCGAAAAAAGGGCTCCTATGCCTGTTCCAGATGAGTGGCTGCAGGTTGTTGACGATGACGAAGAAAACCGAAGCGATGATGACTGGCTCGACACAGCCGAAGCAATTTCAAAACTTGAAGGCCGTGAAGCTGAAATTGTTTCCGCATTATTCTTTGAGGGTAAAAAACCGAAAGACGTTGCAAAAGAGAAAAAACTCGATGTCAGTCATGTATACAGGTTGAGGCGTGCGGCAATTACGAAAATCAGAATGTTTTTAGGATTAGAAGGAGTGTGAAAAAAATTTGAGACATGCTTTAGTTGAAAAAAGAATCGACGGCATTAACAGATGGCTTGAAAGATTAAAACAGTCTTATACTTCGGGAGCTATGGAAAATGCCTTAATGGACGCTGAATGTGCAAAAGCAGATCTCGAAATTTTAAGGGCTGATGTCTGGAATAAAATTCAGCCTCGTGAAAGTGATAAAAATAAATTTATTTTAATGACAGTGAATTTTTCAAAAATCGCATTTTTGACGCTGATAATAGTTTTGCTTGCGGTTTTTCCGATTTCAAAAGAAATTCCCGTCGCACCGCTTAAAGAAGATAAAAATAAAATCGTCTTGGCTGAACCTATACAAATAATTTACGAACATGAAAGTAAATATGAAACTCCAAAGCCTGTGCAGACCGTTGCAAAAGTTAATAATAATGTTAATAATAATGTCGCAACAAAACCTAAACGATCTGTAATTCAAGCTGAAACAGTTAAAAACATAAAACCTGAAAAGCCCGCAAAACTTGAAAAAGCTGAAAAAAAAGTTGCATATGATGATATATTTTCGTTAATTCAAACGGGACAAAGAGCCTTGAAAAATAACGAATCAGTTGTAAAAATAAAGTAGAAATTAAAAGGAGATGTTTTTTCCGTGAAGATAAAATTAAAATTTATTATTTCGATTTTAGTTTTGATATTAATTCCAACGTTAGCTTATTCCGAAGAAGCCGCAGAACCTGAAGAATCACAGCGTGAACACCCTCAAATTCTTATAAATTCAGTCGGTGTTGTCGGAAATTCACAGATAGCTCAGGAATATATTTTGAATGTTGTTGACACAAAGCCCGGAAAAGTTTTAAGCAGAGACATGATTCAGGCTGATGTTGAAGCAATTTATAATCAGGGGTTTTTCTCGTTTGTTGATGTCGATGTAAGACCTGAAGGCGGGGGAGCGTCCGTAATGTTTTCTGTGCAGGAAAATCCCGTCATCGAATCAATTAATTTTTCGGGAAATACAATGTACACTTCAGAGCAGTTGATGACGGAAGTTTTTTCGCAGGAAGGCACAGTCTTTAATCGAAACTTTTTCCGAAATGATTTAGACAGGATTCAGGAACGTTATCACAAAGACGGTTATGTTATGGTAAGAGTGTCAGACGTTCAAATCAGCGGAGGAAATATCTATGTGTCAATCCTTGAACCCAAAATCGGAGACATTATTATTCAGGGAAACAAAAAGACAAAGACATATGTTATTCGACGTGAAATAAAACTTAAAAAGGGAGATATTTTTAACGTTACAAAATTCCGTCATCATTTGGGAAAATTGCAGGGACTCGGGTATTTTGAAGATGTCAATGTTGCCTTCGACGTTCCAGAAGAAGACGACTCGAATGTTGATGTAATTTTAACGGTCAAGGAAAAACGTACTGCCTCTGTCGGATTAAATTTAGCCTACGGAACTGAAAGCGGAGTTTCGGGAGGTCTGACTTACGGAGACACAAATTTATTCGGACGTGGAATGACTTTTGAAGTCGGTTTTAACGAGGGTAAAGAAGCAAGTTACTGGATGACATTCGCAAGTCCTTACATGGACGCAAAAACATTCGGCTGGAGAGTCGGTGCAAGATACAGCGATTATGATGAAAGATTTTATTACTACAAGGGAAACAAACAATTTGAATTTGACGAAAAAATATTGTCAGTCTTTGCCGGTGTCGGTAAAAAATTTTCCAATGAAGATTGGAGCTGGTTTTTAACTTTAAGGCACATGGACGCAAAATATGAGAACATTCAAAACGCAGTTCCAGGATATATTGACGATTTAACCCCATGGGACGGAGTCAATCAGACTGTCGAACTTTCATTAACTTGGGACAAACGAGATGAATATGCCCCGTACCCTAAAGGTTTCGTTTGGGATACAACATTTGAACAGGCCGTAAAAGCACTCGGAGGAGATTATCAATATTTGAAGTATTGGACACAGGCGAGATTTTATGCTTCGTTGAATAATGCCGTAAACGGAATTGCTGATACTAATTTAGCGTGGAGCGATGAAAATCCTTTATTGTTTGCTGCAAGATTAAGGATCGGTTCTGCAACTGAAGATTATTTGCCCGCATTTGCAAGATATTCACTCGGAGGAATGAACACTTTAAGAGGTTACAACTCACGTTCATTTGAAGGAAGCAATATGTATCTCGGAAATTTTGAGTTAAGAGTTCCCGTCAGCAATGCCGTATCAGTCGTTGGATTTTATGACATTGGAAACGCTGATGTTAAATTCGATTGGAGCAATTATCACTACGATTACGGACTCGGCGTAAGGGTAAAAACTCCGTTCGGGAATTTGCGTGTCGATTATGCTAAAGGCGAGGAAGAAAATAAAACTTATTTCGGTTTCGGCGAAATGTTTTAGGATATTCGCTCTCTGTATTTTATTTTTTGCGATTTCAATAAATCCCTGTCATGCTTTGAGTGTGTCAGGGATTCCCGATTGGTTGAAACCTGCCGTAATCAGAAGTTTGAATGCGGTATGGTCGGAAATTCCAAATTCTCCCGAAATTGACAGGGAGGGCACTTTAAGAATCGTAGCGTCAAGATTATTTTCAGGTTATGACATAAACATAAAATCCAATAATGAAGAACCTGAAATTTTTTTTACGGCGAATTATGAAAACGGAAAAATCATTCCCGACATAAAATTAATAACTCCTGAATTAAGAGGTATGGCTTCAAAATGGTTTGAAGATGATATTTCAGGAATTGACGAACAGATTTTTGAACTTGTAAAAGATCTTCCGCAAAATTCTTTCACTTGGGCTGACGAAGCATTAAAGGAAAAACTCAACGAAATAATTAACGAAAAATTGCCGGGCTGGGAATTTTCGCAGCAGATTTTCATTTCACAGACTTCAACGTTAATAAATATAAATTTCAGACCGTCATCAAAAATGATTTTAGCTATTAATCCGGAATTATATTCAAGAACTTTGCCTGTAATGATTAAGTCTGATTTATCGGCAAAATTAATTCCTGCGTTTTCGCCTTTAATCGGAATACCTGTTGAATGGGCGACAAAACATAAATCTGACATCGAAAAAACTGCACGTGAATTTCTCGAAGATCGGAACTCTGTTGAAAATTTACACGCTGACGTAAACGTTAATTTTATTCCTGATACGATTTCAAATCTTGAAGCAAGAGTTGACAGCAAAAATTTTATGTTTCAAATGTGGGTGGCAGCTTACGCAGGAATTGAGGACAGATACCCCGAAATCGGAACATTTTTCGGTTACAGGACAAACACGGGTTTTAACGCTGAAATTTACGCCGAAGTAATTTTATCGCTTAATGACTTTAACGTCGTTCACAGAATCGGAGGAAGATTTGAATCAATCGATAAATTATGGTTCGGAATTGAAAATCAATGGCCTGACAATAAATATTTTTTCAGAGTTCAATATATGCCTTTGAAAATCCGCAGACCTTACGCTTGGTGGAGATTCAGTCCTGAACTTGAAGCTCACGAGGCTGCATTAGGCTACAGAATTGACGATCACATGTCGCTTGAAATATATTATTACAACAAGGGCGAGGATAAATTAGGATTAAGGGGAATGTGGCATTTGTAATTTATTAGGAGGAAAAATTATGAAATTAGCTTTTATGGTTGAAAAATTAAATGACGAAAAAATTTTTTTACACGGAAATTCAGAACACGAAATTAATAAAATATCTTCACCGGAAAACGCCGATAATAAATCTTTATGCGTAATCTGGGATAAAAAAGCATTAGAGACGTTAAATATCGACATTCCAATCGCTGCCCCTAAAGAATTTTTTGAGGATAACAGGGACGGAATAATCTGCGAAAATCCACGTGCATTGCTGCCAAAGTTACTTGAAATATTTGAAACCCATTCAACGAAATTAACAGGAATTAATAAAAACGCATTTGTCCATGAGACTGCTAAAATTTCGGACAAGGCATATATCGGAGCATTTGCTTTTGTCGGCGAAAACTGCGAAGTCGGCGAAGGTACGATAATTGAGCCCAACGTAACATTATTGAAAAACGTAAAAATCGGGAAAAATTGTTTAATTCATTCGGGGGCTGTCATTGGCTGCGATGGCTTCGGATTTGTCAGGGAGAACGGGAAAATTGTAAAAATTCCTCAAAACGGAGGCGTTAAAATTTTCGATGATGTCGAAGTCGGAGCATGTACAACGATTGACAGGGGAGCAATGAATGACACGACAATCGGAGAAGGCACAAAAATTGATAATCATGTCCAAGTCGGTCATAACGTTAAAATCGGAAAGTACTGCATAATTTGCTCAATGACGGGAATTGCGGGAAGTTCAATAATTGAAGATTACGTTACAATTTCGGTTCAGGCAGGAGTTACGGATCACGTTACAGTAGGAAAAAATACAATCATCGCAGGCCGCTCGGGAGTTACAAACGACATTCCCGAAAATTCCGTTGTATCTGGCTTCCCTGCACGACCTCATAATCAGGCAAAAAGAGCTTTAATCTTGGCTGCGGATCTTCCTGAAATTGTTAAACGTATCAGAAAACTTGAAAAGAAATTAGAGGATTTGCAAAAATAATGGCATTAAACGGGAAAATTATATTAAAAGGTTTGGGATTACATTCGGGGAAAGATTGCGAATTAATAATTGAACCGTGTGATTCAGACGAAATTTTAATGAACGGTGTACCATTGAGGAAATTTAATTTAGTCGGAACTAACAGGGGATCTGACTATATTTTTAAGGACGGAGAACGAGAAATTAAAATCAGGACTTGCGAACACGTTTTATCAGCTTTAACGGGAATGGGGATTTATTCAAACGCAAAATTAACCGTAAATGGCGGGGAAATGCCTGCTCTTGACGGTTGTGCAAAATTGTTGTGCGATGAGATTTTGAAAAATTCAGCCTCTACATCAAAAAAAACTGCTGCGGAGGGGTTAAACGAGGGTTTTATAGTCTCAAGTGATGACCGAAAAAGATTTGTAGCTGCTTTTCCCTGCGATCACCTTCACATAACTTATACTGTAGAATATGATTTTGTCGGGACACAAACGTTTGATTATGTTCACACGCCTGAAAATTATTACGAAAATATTTCAATGGCAAGAACTTTTGCGATGCTCTCAGATATTGAATATTTACGTTCTCACGGAATGGCACTCGGAGGAAGTTTAGACAATGCAATCGTAATCGGTGAAAAAATCCAAGCGTCAGGGGGGTTACATTGGAAAGATGAATTTGTGAGACACAAAATTTTAGATTTAATTGGAGACCTTGCAGCAGTCGGAAAACCTTTTAACGCTCATATAATTGCAATGAAGGCCGGCCATGAATTACATTTGAAATTAGCAGAAAAATTGAGAGGAGTTATAAATTAAATGGCAGAACTTGATATTAACGAAATCATGAAACTTTTGAAACAGCGTCCCCCGTTTTTACTTGTTGACAGGGTAACAGATTATGACGACACACACGTTACGGGTTATAAAAACGTTACGATCAACGAAACATTTTTTCAGGGACATTTTCCCGGACAGCCTGTAATGCCGGGAGTTTTAATCCTTGAAAGCATGGGACAGGTTGCGTCAATTATGGTCGGTCTGAAATTGGGAAAAGAACAGGAAAATAAAATCGCATTTTTTGCAGGAGCCGATAAAATCCGATTCCGAAAACCCGTGAGGCCTGGCGATAAATTGGTTACGAAAGCCGAATTATTAAAGGCAAGGGGAACTTCAGGAAAAGCAAAAGTTACAGGCTATGTTGATGACGAAGTTGTTGCGGAAGGGGAATTTTTGTTTATTCTTGCAGATTCACTGACTGAAAAAAAAGAGGAGAATTGAAAAGTGAGCGTTAAAATTCATTCAACCGCAATAGTAGCTCCTAAAGCTGAAATTGATGACGGAGTCGAAATAGGCCCGTACTGCATAATTGATTCAAATGTAAAAATCGGTTCTGGAACAAAATTAAAGGCCTTCGTAACTGTTCATGATTATGTCTCAATCGGAAAAAACTGCGAATTTTATGAATTTGCGGCAATCGGAGGAGACCCTCAGGATCATGGTTATAAAGGCGAAATTTCTTACGTCAGAATAGGCGATAATAATTTATTCCGTGAAAACGTTACAATCAGCCGTGCAACAGGTGAAGGAAACGAAACCATAATCGGAAATGACTGCTTCGTAATGGAAGGCGTACATTTTGCCCATAATGTTAAAATCGGAAATTTTGTTACCATTGCAAATAAAGTCGGTTTGTCTGGCTTCGTTGAAGTTGGAGATCACACAGTATTTGGAGGAATGGCGGGAGTTCATCAATTTGTGAGAATCGGCGATTTCTGCATGATTGGCGGAATGTACCGTGTTGTTAAAGATGTTCCGCATTATACGTTAGTTTCGGGAGACCCTTTGAGAATAACGGGATTAAACAAAGTCGGACTTGAAAGAGCCGGCATAAATTCAGAGACACGACGAAAAATAACGAATTTTTACCGTGAACTTTATGACAAAAACAAAAGATTTACGGATTCACTGAACGAGGCAGCGAAAAATAAATCTGATTATATTCCTGAAATTCAACACATAATAGATTTTTATCAAAATTCAAAACGGGGTGTAACATTCTGGAATAATTAGAGTATAATTTTAATAATTCCAATTAGATTTTCAAAACGGAGGTTTATTATTTCATGCAGGAAAAAAAAATCGTTAATATTCCGTCATTGATAAGTGATTATTACACCCTTGCGCCTGACATCGAAAATAAAAATCATCAGGTTGCTTTCGGAACTTCGGGACATCGTGGAAGCTCGGCACTTCACAGTTTCAACGAAGCTCACATCATGGCAATAGCTCAGGCAGTCTACGAACACAGAACGGCTGAAAAAATTCCAGGCCCTTTGTACATCGGAGCAGACACACACGCACTTTCCGAACCTGCTTTGAGGACATGCGTTGAAGTTTTAGCGGCTAACGGAGTCGAATTAATTTTGCAGGAAAATTTTGCTCCTGTTCCAACTCCTGTTGTCTCACGTGCAATACTTGCTCATAATCGTTCAGGCAAAAAAACTGCTGACGGAATGGTTATTACACCTTCACACAATCCCCCTACTGACGGAGGAATTAAATATGACCCGCCAAGCGGAGGCCCTGCTTCACCGGAAATCACAAGCAAAATTCAAAATCGTGCAAACGAATTAATCAAGTCGGGAATCGAATCAATTAAACGTGTCCCGTTTGAAAAAGCAATTAAGCTCGATAACGTTCATTTTGAGGATTTTGTAATTCCTTACGTCAAAGCATTAGCAAGCGTTGTTGACATGGAAGCAATCGCAAAATCAGGCCTTCACATCGGTGCAGATCCTTTGGGAGGTTCGGGAATTTATTACTGGAAACCGATTGCAGAAATTTACGGAATCAAAAATCTTGAAGTCGTAAATCCGAATTTAGATCCGACATTTTCATTTATGCCGCCTGACCATGACGGGAAAATCAGAATGGACTGCTCATCGCCTTACGCAATGGCAAATTTAATCAAGCTAAAAGATTCTTACGACATTGCATTTGGAAATGACACCGACTACGACAGACACGGAATCGTAACACCTCAAGGCTTAATGAATCCGAATGCTTATCTTGCCGTAGCCGTTCAACATTTATTCACTTCACGCAAAAATTGGAGACCTGACGCAATGGTCGGAAAAACTGTTGTTTCAAGTTCGATTATTGACAGAGTAACAGCAGGAATCGGCAAAAAATTATGTGAAGTTCCTGTCGGTTTCAAATGGTTTGTTGACGGACTGCTTGACGGTTCAATGGGCTTTGGAGGCGAAGAGAGTGCAGGTGCATCGTTCCTTTGCAGGGACGGTTCAGTTTGGACGACTGACAAAGACGGAATAATCATGGATTTGTTAGCATGTGAAATCACGGCCGTAACGGGGAAAAATCCTGCCGAACACTACAAGGAAATCACGGAGAAATACGGCACAAGTTTTTACGCAAGAATCGACACTCCAGCAACTCCCGAACAAAAAGCAAAACTCGGAAAATTATCCCCCGATGACATCAAAGCCGATACGCTCGCAGGAGACAAAATCACTGCTAAATTCACAAAAGCTCCGGGCAATAACGCTTCAATCGGAGGTTTGAAAGTTACAACGGAAAACGGCTGGTTTGCTGCAAGACCTTCAGGGACTGAAAATATCTGCAAATTATACGCTGAAAGTTTTGTGAGCCCCGAACATCTGAAAAAAATTCAGGAAGAAGCTCAAAAGATAATCGCATAAAAGAAATTTCGCTGCCCTTTGAAATAATTTTTTCGGAGGGTATTTTTTTATTTGTTACAATGAATAAATTTAATTTAAGAGGAGTTGAGATTTTTATGCAGGAAGTAACAACAGGATTTGAGATTTTTGTAAAATTATTAACGTGTCTAAAAAATGTAAATATTTCGTATGAATACGCAAAAGAAAATGACGGCAGTATAACATGCTGGACTGAAACACCACACTTGATTGAAAATGCTCCGACTTTGACGGAAGGTTTGAATTGTCTGTTAAAATCCCTGCGTGAACGTGCAAATGATTATATAAGTGATTTTAATTATTGGATAAAAGGCTGTCCCGAAGAATTGCCGTACATCATTAAAATAATTTTGAGTAATAACAAGGAACTTGAATCATGCCTACATGGAAAGAGCTGAGACGTTTTTTACAACATGACGGCTGGGAATTATACAGAACAGGAGATCATTATTATTATCGTAAACAACTTGAAAACGGTCGCACAATTTACACGCGGTGTTCTATGGGTAGTGGAGAAATAAAATATGTTCAATGGCAGCAGATTTTGAAACGTGAACTCGGAGTTACTCAAGAATATTTTAATAACAAAAAATAATGCCCTTTGAAATATTTTTTTCGGAGGGTATTTTTATCTTAAAATCCGAATGAAAATGAAAAATTTTTGAAAGACCATAAAAAAAGATAAAGAATTGTGCTATAATAAACTTAAGAGAAAAATAACACACAGTGATAGAGTAACAAATACCCTATCTTAATTCTTTACCTTATGATTTTATTATACCATAAAAAACAGAAAGGATTTGCTGTGTGTAAATTTTGTATTCATTTCACAAACTTATAAAGGAGGTTTTCTATTGTGAAAATCAAAATTAAAATGTTCATGGTTATGCTGATTGTGCTTTTTGTAATACAATCGGCTGTAATGGCAAATGCGGAAGTTCCCAAATGGCGTATTCTTTGGATTATTTTCCCAAAACTCAATGTTTCTCATAGCGGTGTTACTTACAACTTCACTCTAAATTCTGACGAAATTAAAAAAATACGGGAAATGTCAGAAAAAACAGAGACTTTTTTTGAAACTGCTTCCAACAATGCTGTAGATATTGAAATGACTGTCATGGAATCTACCGGCACAGTTTCAACTTTAACTGAAGACACCTATTTATATGTAGGAGAGAATGATTTTCCTTCTGACGTAAAACAGGAACTTGTAAAGGCTGATAACGAAGGTCGTCCATATCATTTGAAGGTTGCGACTTTCAAACTTGACGGAGAACATGAAAAGCTAAAAAATTGGTATGGCTTAGGCGGTGGAACTTACGCAAGAATACGTTTTCAGGGACTTTCTTACTCCCTTTACACAGAATCGGAAACTAATCCTCACCCGGAAGAAGCATGGGTACATGAGCTGCTTCATTGTTTTGAACAGCTATTTGCAAATCTCGGTACTATTCCTGATCTTCACTCCGGTGCTGCACATGGTTATGGAAAAGACACTGATTACATTTGGTGGAAATGGTATTGGGATTTCATTGCAGGACAAGTAAAAGATACCTCAACCGGAAATTTAGTAGGAATAAAGTCTGATATGTGGAGTCATACTCCTGAAGGACATGTGAAAGTTTGGAACGGGCACACTTACAAAATTTTTGATTTAACAAAAACTTGGCAGGAAGCTGAAACATACTGCAAAAATCTCGGCGGACATCTTGCAACTATTACAACTAAAGAAGAACAAGATATGTTAAATAACATGCTTAACAATGCGATTGTAAAAAGCGACGGAGCATTCTGGTATTGGCTGGGAGGCTCAAGAGAAGCAGACTCATGGAAATGGGTAACAGGCGAAACATGGCAATATGAAAATTTTTTCACGGGAGCTTCTACCAGCGGAACTAATTTGCAAATGTTAAGTCATCGTTACGGTGATAATCTTGGAAGCTGGTTTAATTCGACAAATTCAGGAATTAATGCAAATCCTCATGGTTTTGTCTGCGAATGGGATTCAGTGAAAAATTTAGCACCTGTTTCAATTACTGCGGAAAATCATTTAACAGATGCCGTATTAGGAAAAACTTACGACAAAACTTTGACTGCTGACAGTTCAACAGGAATTACCTGGAGTTTTGTCAGCGGTACCTTACCAAACAATGTAAGCGTAACTTCTTCGGGGCATATCAGCGGTACTCCTGACAAGTTGGGAAATTATAACTTTACTGTTAATGCAAAAAATGATTCGGGTTACGACATAAAAACTTTCACACTCAAAGTAACAGCTTCTGCAACAGTCATTAAAACCAGTGTTCTTAAAGATGGTGTTGTCGGAACAGCTTACGAACAAAAAATTGAAGCAAGTGGAACACAACCGTCTTTCAGTATCGTAAAGGGAACTTTGCCGACAGGTTTAACTCTCTCTCAAAGCGGAGAAATAAAAGGAACTCCAACTGAGGCGAACACCTATACTTTTACCGTAAGAGCTGAAAATTCCGTTGGACATAATGACAAAGAATTTTCGATAAAGGTAAACACGAATGCTGTTGCTCCTGTTATTACTACAAGTGTTTTAACGGACGGGATTGTAGGAAAACTTTATGAAAGGAAAATTGAAGCAAGTGGAACACAATCAACTTTCAGCATCGTAAAAGGTTCTCTCCCTTCTACTTTGACTCTTTCAGATAACGGGGAAATCACAGGAACTCCGACAGAAGCAAACACTTACACTTTTACTGTGAGGGTTTCAAATTCCGCCGGATATAACGACAAAGAATTTTCACTAACCATAAGCACTTCGGTTACTGCACCTGTTATTAAGACCAGCATTCTTACAGACAGGATTGTCGGAACATCTAATGAACAAAAAATTAAAACAACAGGCTCAAAAACAATTTTCAGTATTGTATCAGGAACACTGCCGGCAGGTTTAACGCTCACGGAAAACGGAGAAATTACAGGAACGCCTACGGAAACAGGAACTTATAATTTTACGGTGAGAGTTGAAAATGCCGCAGGATATGTTGACCAAGAATTTGTGATTAATGTCGTTACCGAAGCTGTTGCTCCTGTTATCGAGACTGATATTTTGTTTAATGGAAGTGTCGGAACTGATTATGATGACAAAATCGAAGTAAGCGGGACACAGTCAACTTTCAGCATTGTAAACGGTTCGCTGCCTTCCACTTTGACTCTTTCAGATAACGGGGAAATCACGGGAACACCGACAGAAGCAAATACTTACACTTTCACTGTGAGAGCTGAAAACTCAGCCGGACATAATGACAAGGAATTTGAATTAATTATTTTTGGGGCTCAACAACTTGATGAACAAAAAATTGAAGAACAAACACCTGCTGTTACGCCGGTTATAAGTGAAGAACCTCAAAGCCAATCAGATACATCGCAGCAATCTGAAAATGAAGTCAACAATTCCAGCGGTGCAGGGTGTAATAATTTTAATGCGACATTGACGTTATTAGTCTTGACGATATTCGTTATTGTGAGATATAAAAATAACTTTTAATTCAAAACAAGGGAGATCGTTAATGCTTTTTTAACAAAAATCTCCCTTGAATTAAATTTTTATCTTTTACTCTTCGACAACGTATTTTATGTCTTTTAAGTGTCTCCATTTTCCTGCGTAATCAAGACCGTATCCCACAACAAATTTATCGGGGATTCTAAATCCGCAGTAATCGACTTTAACTTCGGTTTTTCGTCTCTCGTACTTGTCAAGCAAAACACAAACTTTTAAGCTCGCCGGGTTCCTGTTTTGCAAAAGTCCAAGCAAATGTGAAAGCGTTAATCCAGAATCAACTATATCTTCGACAACAATAACATTTTTGCCTTCGATACTTGATTTAAGATCGTGGAAAATTCTAACGACTCCGCTGCTTTCTGTTCCGTCTCCGTATGATGCAACTGACATAAAATCAACTTTTACGTCCATATTTTCCGGCATTTCTCTAACTAAGTCCGTTAAAAAAAATGCTGCTCCGGTCAATATTCCGACAAAAGTTAAATTATTTTCGGTTCCATTGTCTTTTGCAATCTGCTCGGCCATTTCTTTTACACGTCTTGCAATGGTTTCACGGGATAAAATTACGTCGCCAAGTTTATACGCCATTTTTATTGCTCCTTCTTAATAATTTCGGGATAAATTTCCCATTAAAATTATAACCCCTTAAATATTCACAATCTTTTCACACGAAAAAATTTCCTCTAAAATTTCGCTCATCTCCGCAAGTTCTCCAACTCCTACGGCCTCTGTAATTCCGATTCTGTCAGAACATGAATCAGAAACTAAAATTTTAACGCCCTCAGAATTTAATTTTTTGAGATATTCGCAAGTCGGTGAATTATAAGCAGCAATTTTCACAGCACCGTTAATCAAAGCTATTACGTCAGGTTTTATTCTGGAAGTTACGAGAGAAACAAGAAATTTTTTTATAAACGGAGATTTGTATTTTTGAGCTTCACACGAAATTAATACTCCTGTAGAATTTTTTATGATTTCAGGTTTAGCTTTTACAGCAACAGGGGCAACGGGTAAATTATCAGGAATTTCGATAGGCGTTTCAGTTTTTACCGTTTTGACTTCATTAACTTCATTAACTGCCTGCACTTCAGATTTCGATTTTTTAGAGGCCATCACAAATAAATTTCCGTCGTCGTCCTCAAGAAGCACATCATGAAAGCCGAGATTTTCAAGAGTTTTTTTAGTTTCGGCAAACTGTGTAGGAGCTATTAAAATTTTTACTTCGTTTTCATTTCTCGTTGAATCTTCATTCAAAGAATCTTTTATGGACTTGCCTGTAATATTTAATGTAAGCATTTTATTTTTATCATCACCGTGAATTTTTTATAATATTATAATGCAATAAGGAGCTGAAAATAAAAATGTTAGTTTTTTGTGAAAATAAAATTTTGCTGCGTGATAAAAAATATTACGATTTCGATTATGACGAGATAAAATCAAATGACAATTTCAATATTCTAAGCACTTCCGAAGATTTGCCAAGTGTCTGGAAAAATTCCGTCTCATGGGCTGATGTTGAAATTATAAATTTTAACCCCTCCACCGTTTCACGGTTCCCCTCCCCGCAAGCGGAGAGACAGAGAGGTTATGACAAAACAGTTGAATTAATTTCAGTACGTGATTTATATTTTTTTGCAGGCGATGAGGCATTCTCAAGGGCGAGCAGGGCTTTTCAATTTCGTAACTGGTTCAAAGATATTAAATTCTGTTCTCACTGCGGAGGAAAATTATTTCCAAGTTCTAACGATTTCGGTAGAATCTGCGAAGTCTGCGGAAAAACTTTTTACGCCCCTATATCTCCGGCAATTATTACGGCTATTGAGAAAAACGGCAAATTATTACTCGCTCATAATACCGCCTGGATTGAAAATAGATTTAGCATTATCGCAGGATTTGTTGAACCGGGTGAAAGACTTGAGGAAACTGTAAAGCGTGAAATTCGTGAGGAAGTCGGAATCGAAGTTAAAAATATAAAATATTTCGGTTCGCAGACATGGCCTTTTCCAAATTCTTTAATGTTAGGGTTTACGGCAGAATATTTATCGGGAGAAGTAAAACCTGACGGGGTAGAAATTTCAAACGCAGATTTTTACTCGCCCGACGAAATCAAAAACATGAACATTCCCGACGGTGCAAGCATCGCAAGAAAATTAATCGAGAACTTTTTGACAAAATCAGAAAAACGGCCATGAAATCATAAATATTTCGGAGTTCAAGAATCTTTTGCTGAGATATGCAAAAATATCAACTCCGAATATCATCGTTATAAAGCAGCCAATGCTTAAAAACGGTACAAGGGGAATCGATTCGCCTTTTCCCCAATGTAATTTTCCGATTAACATCATAAATATCACAAAAATTCCGCCCGTCATAATTCCAATATAAAACGCAAGACAGATAAATTTCATTCCGAGTACTGCTCCCATTCCTGCCATGAATGTTGCGTCCCCCCAGCCCATTCCGCCTCGTGAAATTAAAATTATTATGGCGAAAATTCCAAAGCCTATTAATGCCCCGATTAAGCCGTCTAAAACTGCTGATTTTCCGCCCGCAATCCTGATTAAAATTCCAAGTATTCCCGGAAAAATTGCAAATGCGTCGAACACATCGCCGGTTTCAAAATCAGTTAATGAATTTAATACAAGTCCGAATGTTCCTGCATAGCACAACGCCGAAGCAAACGAAATTTCCCACCGCAAAAATATACTCAAGCTCAAAAATGCACACAGGATTTCAACGAAAATATATCTCACGGAAATTTTTTCGCCGCAGTTTTTACATTTTCCCCTCAAAGCAAGCCACGAGATTATCGGAATCAGTTCAAAAAATCCTAAGACATGGCCGCATGATTCACATTTTGAACGTTCATTGCCCCACCACTTTTGATTTTTAACGCTTCGATGTGCAACTACGTTTATAAATGATCCGAAACAAGCCCCTATCACGGCAGCAAATATTCTCATGGGTTTGAAAAATCCAAGCAGTAAGCCTAACATCGCAAAATTAAATCCTATATTACAGCCTCCCCCGCCTTCTCCGGAATCTTTTTCATTTTCTTCTTCGTCAGTTTCAGATTCGTAATAATCGCTTTCACGTATGACTGTAACGTCCATAATTTCATCTTCAAAGCCCGTATTGTATTCGTAAGTGATTTTTGAGGGAATGCTTGGGAATAAAATTTTTCCTGTCTCACTGTCATATTCCGTTGGGATTCTGTTTCCCCCTGCGTCATAACCTTGAACGTTTGAAATCTTTTCGATGTATGACGCTTGAACTTCATAATTTGATGATGATGTTAAAGAATTGCCGATAAAATCATCGAAATTCATGTTTCGTGAAAAATTCCAGCCTAACGCTTCCTGATTAAAACACGAAAATTCAGCGAAATTAAATTCCTCAAGGTCTAATCTTGCAAGTCTGTTTCCGTCGCACTCAAAATCCCTTAATGATACGCAGCCAGTTAAATTTATTGAGCCTATCTCACTGTCAGAGCATTTTAAGACTCTGAGTTTTATACATTTTTCGACGTTCAATAATTCAACATTTGTACCGCAGATATTAATATATTCAATATATGGACTGCCTGCTATATTAAGTTCTTCGAGTTTTGAATTTTCTGCTTCAATTCTTTTCACACAGCTTTTTGAGACGTTCAAAATTTTTACTCCGCTGTATGACGATAAAATTAAATTTTCGACCGAGTCGTTGTCGCCTAAATTAACTTCCGTAATTAATCCGTTTTTGCTGAAGTCAAGAGTCGGCAATCCGTCAATATCTCCGAGTCCTTCAAGATCTTTGACATTTTCAGGAATTATTAATGTCGTCATCTCTGCAAGTTCTTCATCAGTCAACGAATCAAGATAATCTCTAAGCGATACTCTTTTGCCTTCGGGAATATTGCTTCCGTTTTCATTTTCAAGGACGCTGATTTTGAATTTTTTGCTCTCGAAGCTGACATCATTTGAAACTGTAACAGTATAATTAAATTCCTTTCCCACTGCCGAATCTTCCGGTATACCTTCAATCTTGAAGCCTGTACCGTAAATTTTCCCGGTTAAACCTGAAGGCAAATTCCCCGATGATGTCCATTTGATATTAGTACCTTTTGAGACCGTCAAAACTATTCGTGTATTCTTTTGAGTTTCAATTTCGTAATTTGAGGCAATGTTATTTAACTCAGGCGGAACATTTTTAACGTTTAACTTAACTGTCTGTCTTGCAAAATCGACATCGTTTGAAGCTGTAACGGTATAAGTAAAAGTTTTTCCCGCTTCAATCAACGAAGGCACTCCATAAATCCTAAAAATATCTTCGTCATTCTCAACGCTTACACCTTTAGGCAAAATTCCAGTCCCAAACCATGAAAGATTTGTGCCCTTAATGGCTGAAAAAATTATGTTGAAAGAATCTTCCCCCGCCGTAGCATTTTGTGCAATCGCATTTGACGAAATCGAAGGTGCTGCATTCAAAATTTTTATCGTGAAATCAGAGCTTGTTACTCCGGTGCTATTTTGAGCCGAAAGAGTGAAATTAAATTCTCCTGCGTTCTCTGGTGTTCCGGAAATCTTGCCAGAACTTGAAAATTTCAATCCCGCTGGAAGTTCCCCGCCCGTTTTTTTCCATGTTACAGAGCCTGTACCTTTTGCAACGACATTAAAATCATAAAATTCTAAAATCCTGCCTTCAGGTAAAATCTTTGAAGTTTTTATTATCGGTTTGACTGATTTTAATTCGCCTGAAACATTTACGTTTACTGACATTGAAGAATTGTTAACGCCCGTGTCATACTCGTAAATTATTTTTGAAGGCATAGTCTGAAATTCCGCCGTATGAGTCTCTGCATTAAAAGTTGAAACGGCATTAGCGGCCTTAACGTTCAAAATTCTGTTTATGTCATTGTCGGAGAAGAAATCGCCGAGTTCAAATTTATATTTATAGTCGTTGTCGTTAAAAGTTTCGCTAAGTTTTACGGTGTCGGAAATATTTTGATTTTCAGCATTGAGATTATTCGCCGTGATTTTAATATTTGCGGTTAAGTCGAGAGTTTTTAATTTATTCTCGGAACAGTTAAGGATTTGAAGCTCCGTGTTATATCTTAAATCCAAGTCCGAAATTAAATTTTTGCTGCAATCGAGATTTTCAAGACTTACTAAATACTCTATGCCCTTTAACGTAGAAATATTTTTTGTGCTTAAATTAATGATTTTTGCGTTTTCAATTTCGATGTCGCTTAAATAATTATTTTTATCGGCGTCAAAATTTTCTCTGACATAACCAATAAAATTATTATCAGGAAATTTTGCACTGTCGATTAAAATTCCTTCGATGCTTAACGGAACCGTGAAGGCTTTAATGCAGGCGTTCATTGCAGTAGGTATTGATGAGTTAGCAAATGTTATTCCGTTTTTACCGTCGTCCCAAATCATGTCGGGCGTTAAAACTTCAGAGTCTCCCTTCGCAAAAAAACTCTCGCCGGCATTTATTACAGGGTCTGAAAAATCAGTTAATGCAGTCTCAACGGCTGTCGGATATTCATAATTCGAGTGCATTTTAATTATTACGGAAAAATAATTGTCTTTGCTCAAAGGGATTAAATTTTCAAGTTCATAAGTGTGATAACCTGCGTAATCAATTTGAATCGACTTCTTAGAATACAAAGGAGAATTTATGTTTTCGGGAGTCGGTTTTGTCGGAGTTTCAGTGCCTAATGCGAAAATGTATAAATCAAAACTCGTCTTGTGATCTGTCGTGTAAAATCCGATTTCTTTAATTCCTTCGTTCCAGCTTTCAGCCTTGAAAACGTTTGCTGCCCAAGTCCTGCCGAAATGGTTTGTGTAGCCTAAAGCGTCATGGCCGTAATGTTTGATTCCGTTGATATTTTCTTTTACGATGTAAGATGTTACTGTTCCTAAATACTGCTCGTAAGAAAT
>JAFSKE010000035.1 GCA_017449135.1 Synergistaceae bacterium | reverse complement strand
TCCGCATAAAATCATCACTGGGTTTTTAGCATTCATTAACGTTAATTTTGAATTTATGTTTTTCGATGAAGTTATAGAAACCTGGACGCACTCGAAATTTTGAAAATCCTTTACAAATTCATAAGCCGCACAAAAATTTTCGAGGGTTACGCAGGCAATAACGATTTTGATTTTTGCATTCAAATTTTTAACGTAATCAAAAATTAATTTTAATTCACCACCGCTCCCTCCTATAAAAATATCCGTTGGGTTTGGCAGAGATTTTATGATTTCGCTTGCACGGCCATGATGTAAATTTATATTGTGAAGGTGAAATTTTGAAACGTTTTGAGAGATTAAATTTACGGCATCAATTTTGTGTTCGATTGAATGAACTTCGATATCGGGATTTTCATTTGCGACGCAGACACTGACAGACCCTGAACCAGCTCCGATGTCCCAGAATACGGAATTATTGTTGAAATCGAATTTTGAGAGTATTACGGCTCTGACGTTTTCGTTAGTCATGACGATATTTTTATCACGGAGAAAGTCAGAATCACGCAAAAATTTTTTCGGGACATAAACATTATTATTTTTGATTAAGATGATTGAAAGTTCGGAAAAAGTTTTGCCGGCAAAATCGCAAGGCTTACCGTGAGAATATTTTTCGTCAGAGCTGCCTAAATTTTCACCGATAAAAACCTCGACATCATCAATAGAAATTAAATTTTGACATGCCCATTGAGGTGAGAAATTTTTGTCACAGAATAAAATCAAAATCCTGTTTCTTTCTGCGGTGTTCAAAAATCTGCCGACGCTTAGAAATCTGCCGTGCCCCGATAAAATTTTCGCATCGTTCCAAGTTTCGCAGGCATAAGAGCATATTAATTGCAATGAGCTGATGCCTGGTAAAATCTTCATATTTATATGTGGAAAATTCTTTTTAACCAGAGGCAACAAGCTATACAATCCCGAATCGCCTGACACTAAAATTAAAATTCTGCCATGAGATTCATTTATTAATTTGAAAACGTCATTAAAATTTTTCAGCTCAATAAATTTTTTGCAGTCCGGAATTAAGTTTTTGAAACGTGAAGCAGCAAATATCAAGTCCGAGTTTTCAATTTCGTTTTTAACTTCTGGCGTTAAATGAGTTTCCGAGCCGCTCCCCGCACCTGCAACTGTCAAGAATAACCGTGTCAATTTTTAATTTTCCAAATGTCCTTTCCTCGCATTTTTTCGATATAACTTCTTCAATATTATTCCATATAAAATTAAATCCGTTTGAGTTTACGATTTCGATTGCTTCAAGCGTAGTGTTTGAGTGAAAAACTTTTGAAATTAAATCACGCGATGCACCTGCCAAAGCTAAATGAGTGCAGAGGGCTTCAAGTCTTCCGTCAGAGATTTTGTTGTGAGTGTTGAAAGACCCCGCAGCGACTTTTAATAATTTTCCAGCATGGCCGGCGATTGTTGCATGAGTAAAATTTAAGTTTGCAGCTTCGTCAAGAACATGGCCGATATAATTTCCTGTTTGAATAACGTTTCTTGAGGTGAGATTAAAAAGTTTCCGCAGAGATTTTTCGCCTTCATTTCCGAACGTAATAAAAATTTCCGAAAAACCAAGCGACTTAATCATGTTCAATTCTAAAGTCAGAGAGTCCAATAACGCTTTTTCATTCATGGGTTTAACGAAGCCCGAAGTACCTAAAATTGAAAGACCGTTTTTAATGCCGAGTCTTGGATTAAAAGTTTTGAGAGCGATTTTTTCACCGTCAGGAATTGAGATCGTAACACGCAAAGATTTTTCGGGGATAATTTCACGCAGAGAATTTTCAATAATTTTTCGTGGAATTGGATTAATGGCAGGTTCGCCGATTGGAATTTTCAAGCCCGGCAGCGTTACAATTCCGACACCTTCGCCGGCAGAAAAAAAAATTTTGCGGTCATTGTCAGCAAGAATTTCAACATGTGAAAAAATTTTAATTCCGTTTGTAACGTCGGATCT
This sequence comes from Synergistaceae bacterium, assembly GCA_017449135.1. Lineage (GTDB taxonomy): Bacteria > Synergistota > Synergistia > Synergistales > Aminobacteriaceae > JAFUXM01. The sequence goes on along the minus strand of JAFSKE010000035.1, from coordinate 14,749 downwards.
GTCATCGCCTGAGTCTTTTATGACGTAGAAATTGCCCCTTTCGCTAAAAACCCTGATATTAAATTCGTGATTTTCAAGATTTCTAACGGTTACGAAATCAGGAATTTTTCCCGAAGCCTGAAATATTGCAGAAGCCTTTGAAGCCGCCGCCGCACAAATTCCAGTTGAAAAGCCGTATTTTACATTTCGTATAAAACCGCATTCAAAATCGCACATGCAACAGTTGTCCCGCCTTTTCTGCCACGAGCAATAATTCTGGGAATTTCTTTTAATGATTCGAGAAGATTTTTAGATTCGATTACATTCACAAAACCTACGGGAACTCCTATGACAACAGCAGGATTAACAAGACCTTCACGAATTAACTCACATAATTTTATTAAAGCGGTGGGAGCATTTCCGATTGCGTAAACTGCATTGGGGAAGTTTTTAGCGGCATGTTCAATATTAATAATTGAGCGTGTTAAATTTCGTTGCTTTGCTTCGGATTTAATTTTTTCGTCAGAGATATTACAAATAATTTTAGTGTCAAATTTTTTCGTAATTCCCGCCGCAAGCATTAAAGTATCAGTTATAACGGGAGTATGATTTTTTAAGGCATTGCGGGCGATATTAACGACATTTTCGGAGAAAAATAAATTTTCGAGGAAATCAAAATCCGCCGTAGCATGAATTACACGTTTAATAACGCTTAAATTTTCGTCTTGACATGAAAAATTCGGATAATCTTTGTCGATTATGCTTTGAATAATTTTCATGCTTTCAATTTCAATATGTTCAGGATTAAAAATTTCAGGCATACATTAGTTTTCCTTTCGGATATGGAATTTCACGGCCGAGTTCCTGAGCTGTTTCGAGCCATTCCGAGACAATAACCTCTGAATTTCTCAACGCTTCTTCAGGAGTATCGCCGTCAGCCACACAACCAGGAAGTTCGGGAATTTCGACTAAAAACTTTTCGTCATCGTAAGACCAATAAATAATTTTTTCGTACTTATTCATGAAAATACACCTCCGTAATATTTAAGGTCTGAGTCCGTATTTCAAAATTATATTCCGCACCTGTTTTACTTGATATGCTTTTGCTTTATTTCCGTCGGACTGAATATTGATAATTTCCTCTACACCGCTTTTCCAGTATATAAAATGACTTCCCTTTATTCGATTTTGAAAACCGAGAGAAAGAAGAAGTTTTTGCAGGTCAGAAAAGGCAATGTTTTTATCTTTTACGCCACTTAAAACGTCAAAAAGAATTTTTGTAATTGGCGGCAATCAAATATCCCCTCCTAATTTAATTCCTCATTATAAAATTTTTCTAACTATAATAATCACAATACACGAGCCAACGCAAACGTAATTTTTCCGCAAAAAATTTTCCCTCGCAATTTAAGTAAATATAATTTGACGTTGACATAATAATAAAAAATATTGTATCATTTCCGATATCCTAAATATTATTTTATGTGGAGGCTTTGCTGCATGAATGATTTATATTCTATCGGCGAAATGGTAATTGATTTTATTCCCGGTAGTGAAGATGCCAGTTATATAAGAAAGGCGGGGGGAGCTCCTGCGAATGTTGCCATAGCAGCGGCTAAAAACGGTCTCAGTGCTTCGATGTGCTGTAAGGTCGGCGAAGATAATTTCGGACATTTCTTAATGGACACTCTCGCAAAATATAATGTCGAAGCTGTGTGTAAAGAATTATCAAAAGATGCTGTTACTACAATGGCGTTTGTAACTTTATATGCTAACGGCGAAAGAGTTTTCACTTTTGCAAGAAAACCCGGTGCGGATATGCTGCTTTCAGAATCTGACGTTAAAGAATCCGACATCAAAAATTCCGTGATTATTCATGCTGGATCGTGTTCACTTTCAGCCCAGCCCGAAAAGGACGCTACCGTTAAGGCAATGAAACTCGGCCATGAAAATAATAAACTTGTGAGTTTCGACGTTAATTACAGAAATATTATGTGGAATGATGATGTCAATGCTTGTGTCGATGCGATTAAAAGCGTTTTGAAATACGTTGATTTATTAAAACTTTCGGGCGAAGAGATCGACATGATGGGCGGAGAAAACAACCTTCCAAATCTCATGAAAGAGTTTAATATTTCAGTAATCGTTGAGACTTTGGGTTCAAACGGTGCAAAGGCGTTTTTCAAAGACGGCAATGTCAGCGTAAAAGGGCGAAAAGTTCCTGCGGTTGACGCTACGGGCTGCGGAGATGCTTTTTGGGGAGCGTTTTTGTCGAAATTGAGACTTGAAGGCGTTGAAAAAATTTCCGACATCAGCGAAAAAATCCTCGAAGCTGCCATGAATTACGGGAATATTTCAGGCTGTATCTGCGTTCAAAGCAAAGGTGCGATCGAGTCAATTCCTACACGAAAACAAATTGAAGAATATATTAGAAAGAATAATATAGAGTTTTAAGATGTCTATTTGGAATGAAAAATGTATAATTTCGCCCTCGTTAATCTGTCTTGACATGTGCAATCTTGAAAGCCAGGTCAGAATTTTAGAGAAATGCGGAATAAAAATGCTTCACGTTGATATTCTTGACGGACATTTCAGCCCTTCAATGCCTTTGGGACTTGATACGGTTCGCCAGTTAAGAGCAAAAACGAATCTCGAATTTGACTGCCATATTATGGTAACTGAGCAGGATTATTTTGTCGATGAACTGTTAGACATAGGAGTTCAGCAGATTGTTTTTCATGCCGAAACACAGCCTCACATTGACGGAATGTTAAATCGTATTCATGCTAAAGGTGTTCGTGCAGGAGTTGCATTAAAACCTTCGACTCCTCTTTCAGTTCTTGAATATGTGATTGAAAAATGCGACACGGTTTTATTGATGTTAATTAATCCCGGTTATGCCTTTGTTAAAGGTGAAAAACAGACTTCATACGCCGAACGAAAAATTAAAGATTTAAGGGCTATGATTGATTCACGGGGATTAAATACAAAAATCGAACTTGACGGCAGAATTTCAACAAAAAATATTGAGGACTGGGGCGGAAATTTAGCAGATATTTTCGTAACAGGTTCAACATGTTTGAAACGTGATGACCTCGAAGGAAGTTTTGAAGCATTAAATAATCTTAGAAACAAGGTGTTAAAGTGAATTTCGCAGAAAGATATTTGAAAGCAAGAACAGATGTTATCGCCGAACTGGATAAAACTTTGGCGAGCATTAAACCGGAACAGATTGAACAATTACACGATGAAATTCTCAAAGCCGAACAGGTTTTCTTTGTCGGTGTAGGGCGTGTAATGATGTCTCTTGAATGTATCTGCAAGAGATTCGCTCATTTAGGGATTAAGGCTCATTGTGTCGGAGATATTACGGAACCTGCAATTACAAAAAATGATTTATTGATTGTCGGGTCAGGGTCGGGCGGATCTTTATTCCCTCTCGGAATTGCAAAAAAAGCACGTTCGGCAGTTGATTGCAGAATTTGTCATATCGGCTCAAACCCTAACAGTGAAATGAAAGACATTGCGGATTTCATGGTTAGAATACCGGTGCGGACAAAATTTTATCTTGAAGATGAAATTGATTCCTGTCAGCCTATGACGACAATTTTTGATCAGAGTCTTTTACTGCTCGGAGACATAATCGCAAAAATGATTATCGAGGAAAAAAATCTCGACATGAAAGGTTTATGGAAATATCATGCCAATCTCGAATAAATCCGATTTAATGAAACATCTCGGAAGTATTCAGCAGGCAGCTTACGTCAGACCTATTGAATACACCGAAGGACGAAGCAAAAACCTTAAAGCATTCGACGTTAAAAACGACAAAATTTCGTTTCGTGTTTTAGCTGATAAATGCCTTGATATGAGCGAATTTTCATATGCAGGCGTAAACATGGGATTTTTATCGAAACCCGGACTTCAGGGACTCGGACATTACGACACAAACGGCCTTGAAGCTCAACGAAGCATCATGGGAGGATTCTTTTTCACTCCCGGACTTGAAAACATCGGTGCCCCCTGCAATGTAAACGGCGTTGATTATCCCATGCACGGACGAATTAGAAGCACCCCTGCCGAACATCTTTGCAGCGATTCATATTGGGAGAATGGCGAATATCATTTGAAGATTTCCGGCGAAATGAGGGAAGCAGCTTTATTCGGTGAAAATTTAGTTTTGCGTCGTTCGATCGAAACTGTTTACGGGCAAAAATCTTTCACCCTCACAGATGAATTTGAAAATCAGGCCTTCAGAGATGAAGTTTTAATGCTTCTCTACCATATTAATATCGGCTGGCCGTTCCTTGACGAAAACACAAAACTTTATATTCCTACCGCTAAAATCACTCCTCGAAATTCTTGGGCTGAAGGACACGAAGATAAATATAACGTCATGGAAGCTCCGAAAGACAACGAACCCGAATATGTTTTCATTCACGAAATTAAATCGGATTCAAACAATGACACTGAAGTTATCGCCGTAAATTCTGAATTAAAACTCGGATTAAAAATTTCATGGAACACAAAATATCTTCCGCATTTCATGGAATGGAAATCAATAGCTTCAGGCGATTACGTAATTGGAATTGAGCCCGCAAATTCTCTCGTTCATGGCCGTGAATGGTATGAGAAAAACGGGAATGCTCACAAAATAGCTCCGTTCGAGAAAGAGAAAAATATTTTAACATTCACAATTCTTGACGGTGAAAACGAAATCAAAAATGCTGTTTCAGCTTTTGAGAATAAATTTTAATCTTTATTTTGAGGTGGTTTTATTTTGAAACGTTCTGAAATTAACAAGTACATTAAAGAGTTTGAAGGATTGTTGAAAAAACATTGCTTTGAACTTCCTCCCTTCCTCAGCTTCACCCCTGAAGAATGGAAAACAAAAGGCCACGAATACGATGAAATTCGTGATAACGCTCTTGGCTGGGACATTACGGACTACGGCGAAGGACATTTCGAGACAAAAGGATTATATTTAATCACGATCAGAAACGGAAATGTTCACAACAAAAAATACACAAAGACTTATGCCGAAAAAATCATGATGTTAAAAGAAGGCCAGGTCTCTCCGAATCACTTCCACTGGCTCAAAATGGAAGACATCATCAATAGAGGCGGCGGAAATATCGTTTTCAAGTTATGGAACGCTGACCGCAAAACCGAAGGACTTTTGGATACTGACGTTGAAATTTTTCAAGACGGCAGACGCTACAAAGTCCCCGCAGGAAGCGAAATCATTTTGAAGCCCGGCGAATCACTTTCACTCTACCCGTATTACTACCACGAATTTAGAATCCAGCCCGGCACAGGTTACGCAATAATCGGAGAAGTCTCAATGTGCAACGATGACAACACCGACAACAGATTTTATGAACCTCTCGGACGTTTCCCGACTATCGAAGAAGACGAACCGCCCTACAGGCTGCTTTGCACTGAATATCCTCCTGCGAAGGATTAACAGGTTTGAAATTTGAAAGGAGAAAAAAATTATCGTGAGTGAATATGTCGTTACAATGGAGCATGTAACAAAAACATTTCCGGGTGTTAAGGCTCTTGATGATGTTCAGCTCCATTTGAAAGCCGGAAGGGTTATGGCTCTTTTAGGTGAAAACGGTGCAGGAAAATCAACCCTTATGAAAATTCTTTCGGGAGTTTACACGAGGGATTCAGGGGAAATTACGATTTTCGGCAAAAAAATTGAAGGCGATTTGAACACAAAACAGGCTCAGGCTCTCGGAGTTGCAATAATTCATCAGGAATTAAACATGTGTCAGCATCTTTCAGTAGCTGCGAATATGTTTTTAGGCCGTGAAATAACAAAAGGCGGGAGACTTGATAACGTAGAAATGAATCGTCAGGCTGTCGAAGAGCTCGCAAAATTGGGAATCCATGATTTAGATCCCGATGAGGCAGTCGGAAATTTAACAGTCGGCCGTCAGCAAATGGTTGAAATCGCAAAAGCATTATTAATCAATGCAAAAGTTCTCGTTATGGACGAACCGTCATCAGCACTTTCAAACGCTGAAATCACGGAAATGTTTAGAATCGTTCGTGAGTTAAAAGCTATGGGAACAGCGATTGTTTACATCTCTCACAGATTGCAGGAACTTCATCACATTGTCGATGACGTTACGATTATGAGAGACGGAAAATACATCACCGAAGGAAAATTTGAAGATTTCACTATGGATCAGATTATCGCAAACATGGTCGGCCATGAAGTCAAAAATCAATTCCCCCGTGAGACAGTCGAAAAAGGTAAAAAAATTCTCGAAGTCAAACACCTTAATGCAGGAAAACTTGTTAAAGATGTTTCGTTTGATGTCTATGAAGGCGAAGTTTTGGGATTCTCAGGACTTGTTGGAGCCGGCAGAACAGAGACAATGCGTGCGATTTTCGGTGCTGATCCTAAAGACAGCGGAGAAATTTTGTTAGACGGAAAACCTCTTGAAATTCATTCTCCGGGTGCAGCAATTCGTCAGGGAATCGTTTTAGCCCCCGAAGACCGTAAAAAGGAAGGACTTTGCACAAAACTTTCAATCAGAGATAATATCGCTCTTCCTAATCTTGACATTATCACGCTCGGAAGCCCTACAGGAAAAATCAACAGACAAACTGAGAACGAAATGATTGAAAAGGGCAAGAGTTCATTGACGATTAAAATGGCTGATGCTGAAGTCGAGGCTGCAAGTCTTTCGGGCGGAAATCAGCAGAAAGTTGTTGTCGCAAAATGGCTTGCACGTCAATCAAGAGTAATAATCTTCGATGAGCCTACAAGAGGAATTGACGTTGCAGCAAAAGTTGAAATTTACGACATCATTAACGAACTCAAAAAACAAGGTGTCGGAGTTGTTATCGTATCTTCAGAATTGCCCGAAGTCATGGGAATTTCAGACAGAATTATCGTAATGTGCAACGGAAGAATTACGGGTGAAGTCGATCCGAGAAACACAACCGAAGAAGAAATCATGACTTACGCAACACAATTCGGAGATCACGCAGCCCCTGCGTCATTAAGTCTTGCATCATAAATTTTTAAGGAGGATTTTTGTTTATCATGGAAAATAAAAAACGCGGTTTTCTCTCAAAACCAGGTGTCGCTTCAGTTGTAACGGCTTTTGTCGGAGTTATTGTTTTAATGTTGATATTCTGGGGAATGAATCCTAATTTCGTTCGTCAGAATAATTTAATGTCCCTTGCACGTTCAATCTGTCCGTATTTATTAGTCGGTATCGGTCAGGGTATTGTCTGTATCACGGGAAACATCGACCTTTCAATCGGTTCTGTTTTGGGAATGTCGGCAATGATTTCGGCAACTCTTGTCTGCAACGGGATGAATGTTATTCTTGCAATTATCATTGACTTAATCGCTTGTTTGGCCGTAGGATTTTCAAACGGTGTTTTGGTCGGAAAATTCAAATTGCCCCCCTTCATCGGAACACTTGGAACGATGACAATCTGCAGAGGAATTGCACAGCTCGTCAACAACAACTACAACACAGGCGACATCGGAACCGGCGGACTTAAAGATTTATTCAGGGATATGTTCTATTATGGCAGAGTCGGATATTTGTATTACGGAGTTATTATCTGTCTTGTAATTTGGGCGGTCTTTTATTACATCATGAGCTACACTGCAACGGGAAGGCATATTTATGCAATCGGTTCAAACGTTGATGCTGCGAGATTATCAGGCGTTGACGTTTTCAAAACAACAACGATAGCTTACACAATTTCAGCTTTCTGTTCATTCATGGCCGGATTAATCACAATGGCAGCGGCAGGAATGGGATCAATGCAGGCAGGAATGAGCTACGAAATGTACGGAGTTGCGGCGGCGGTTATCGGCGGTATTTCGACATTAGGCGGTTCGGGACTTTTAGTCGGAGTTATTGCGGGTGCTTCAGTTTGGGCAATTTTGCAGAACGGTTTGACACTTGCAAATGTTCCTGTAGCAATGAGAAATATTATCATTGGAATTATCGTTGTGGCCTGCGTATTATTTGATATTATGAGACGCAGCGGTGTAATCGGAGCAAAGAAGAAAGCCGCATAGTGAAATTCAGGTTTCAATGATCGTGTTTTACGGTCTTTGTAAATAAATTATAATTTTTAATCAAAAGGAGTTTTTTTTAATGAAAAAGTTTTTAGCAGTACTCGTTGTCCTTTCATTGGTTTTGGGTTTGTCGGTTTCGGCAATGGCAGCAGTGAAAACAAAAATCGGTCTCATCACGATGGATCAGATGGACGTTCACTGGGTAAGATTGAAGAATGCAGCAGAAGCACGCGTTAAAGCACTCAACGAAGCCGGAAACGAAATCACAATGGTATGGCTTGCACCTGAGACAAAAGACAATCAGCAGCAGATCGAGAAAATCCAGAACGCTGTAGCCGACGGTGTAAACTACATCATCATTGCGTGCAATGACGGAACATCAGCAAACAGAGCTTTACAGGAAGCCCTCGATGCAGGAATCAAAATTATTTACGTTGACGCTCCTGCAACCCTCAAAGCCTCTGCAACATACGCAACTGACAACTTCGCTGGCGGAAAACAGATCGGCGAATACCTTAAAGCACTCTTCGACAAAGACGGAATCACCGAAGGAACAATCGGAATCGTTGATGCTCAGGCCGGTGTTCAGTCATGCCAGGATCGTTATGACGGATTTGCATCAGTATTCAAAGATACAAAATTCGTAATGGGTGAAAGACAGTATTCCGACGGCGACAACTCAAAAGCTCAGGAACTTGCAAACACACTCATCAATAACGGAGTCGTTGCAATCTACGGAACAAATGACGGTGCAACAAACGGATCAGCCGCTGCCGTAAAAGACGCTATCAACAACGGAATGAAAATCTACTGCGTTGGCTGGGACAAATCAGATTCAAACATTGCACACGTTGAAGGTGGAGAACTTTTAGCATTCGCAGCACAGAACCCCAATATCATGGGCGAAATGGCAATCGATGCAGTTGTCGAACTTGAAAACGGAAAAGACCTTGCAGGTGCAACAGTTGACACAGGCGTTTCAACAGTTACGAAAGAAAACGTTGCACAGTTCAAATAAGATTTAATTCTTGTAATTGAATTTTGACTTTTTCACCCCAGTTCTTATTGCTTTGAGGCGATGCAGGGCTGGGGTGTAAAATTTTTCTCACGGTAAGATTTATTCCTGTTAATGCTTCAACGGCTCTCTGTTCGGCAAAATTTCCAATTCCGATTAAATATTCAGGCTCTAAAATTTTTATTATGTCCCTTAAACTTGAATCGCAATAAAAATATAATTCTTTTCGTTCGTCTTTTTTGAGTTTGTCGGGGGTAAAATTTCTGACACGGTTTTTTGCGTCGCTTTCGGCCAAGAATAACAACGGGCAATAATTCAACACAAAATTATCCGCAAAAAATTTTTCGGCAGTTCCGTAAACACTCTCAAAGAATCCCCATAATCTTTTCCCGCTGATTTCAGATCTTTTACAGTCTAAACCTTTGACGGGATATAAATTATTTTCGTTTTCAGGAGATTTTATGTTTATGTCGTTGATGCACAAAAAATTTTTTACGGCATTGACTTCCCCAAATGGGACTCCTGTTTGAGCCATTCCCCAAGGGCCCGGATTCATTCCGAGATAGATAATTCGTTTTTTTCCGTTTGAGAATCTCAAATATTTTTCAAGTCCTTCACGGGCATATCTCAAAGGATTATAAACGGTCTCAACAGGCTTTGAGAAAGTCATATTTTCAAGTTTTGTGCTTAAATCATCATAGAGTTTTAATATTTTTTTTGAATTATTCATAATGAAGATATTTTAACATTATAAAAAATGTAAATAACATCATCAGAATCATTGTACTAAATTCAATTTTACAGCCTCCGCCAGTTGATTCAAGATTAGAATTATTGTCGGCTTCAGATTCAGATGTAATTTCAGTTTGTGAAGTTCCTGTTGATGAAGAGAAAATTGTTACGTCCATTTTAGCGTTATTAAAGCCCGTCAAATACTCGTATGAAAATTTTGTCGGTGTTTCAGGGAATTTCACATCACCGTTTGTTTCGTCATAATTCACAAGAATCTGGTTGCCCGAAACGTCCCATGCTTTCAAATTCGTGATTTTGTTCGTATATGACGATGAAAAAATTTGTGCCGTAAATAATTCCTCAAAATTAAATCCTTCCGAAGCATTCCAATTTTCCCGAGTTTGTCCTCCGCAGTCAAGACTTTCAAGAACTTTGAATTTCTCTGCGTCAAATTTCAATAAACTGTTACCCTTAATGTCAATCTCTTTGAGTTTTTCACAGCCTTCAAGGTTTATTTCAGTTATTAAACATGATCCGCATTTTAAGGTTGTTAAATTTTTGCAGTTTTTTGCCGTCAAAATTGTAATTCCTGATTCACTTAAATCAAGATATTCGAGATTTTCACAATTTTCAATGCTGACTGATTCAAGATTTTTACAGCCTTTTGCGTCAACTTCCTTCAAGTTCGTGAATTTTTCAAGTCCAGACAAATCTGTTATCTTTTCGTTTAGTGTCAATGACTGAACATTTGAAATTTCTTTAGGAGACATCTTAGCTATAATTTCACTCAATGTTAAATTTTCGTTCAGTTCGTCAATAATCGTCATTTTTCCGTTAGCATCAATGTTAATGATTTTTGACGCTTCGGACTCGATTTTCGTTTCGGACTCGGGATTTTCAACATTAATGTTTGATGTTAAGGGCGTAACTTCAGGCGTTACTGTCGGAGTATTTTCGATGATTTTTGTCTCAACGGTTTTCTCAGGAATTTTTTTGATTTCTTCGATTTTAGCTTCCTGAGTTATTGGGGTTGTTTTTATTTCTTCTTTTTTAATTTCATTTACTGTAATGGTTATGATTTTTTCCGCAGAATTTTTAACGTTTCCGCTGACGACATTAACTTTAACAGTAATTTTATAAGTTCCGGGAGTTGCATTTGAATTAACCTTCAAAATACCCTCATCGAAAGAAATTCCGAATTTTGAAAAATCATCGACTGACCATGAAAGAGAATATTTTGATGAGGCAAGAATTTTTGAAAGACCTCTGCCGTAATCGCCGCTAACTTTTACGGAGAGAGACAAAGATTTTTCCGTTCCGGTGTCAGTGTTCAAAGTTTCATCGCCAAAGATTGAAGGAGTTAGAGACTGTAAAAGAATTTTCCCGTATTCATCAGTTTTGTAGGAATTTTCGTTCACAGTGAAATCACCGATTTGAATTTCCCCACCGTCCTGAGCATGATAATATTCTTCGTCGCATTCAATGAAACCTGCGTTTTGCTGATGTTCACCGTTGACGTAGGAATAATATTTACCGTCAGATTCTTTATAAACACGATTGAAGAAATAATTTTGAAGCCATATATCACGACTTTCAAGCCAGTTTTTGAGAAATGTAATTTCTTTTTCATACGTACCTTCTGAGTTGCGAGGCCATTTAGGAGTTAATTTCCAAATAGTATTGTTTCTGTTGATTGCTTCAGAGTATGAGATTAAATCATTATCAATAAATCCGCCATTCTTGTATATTTCTTCAAAATGTTCCCGTATTGCTGAAAATTTTTTGAACATCTCAAAATCAAATTCAGGAATTTTTTTCAAATATGCAAAATAATGACAATTACTTGCATGTAATTTTTCCGGGCTGCCATAAAATGCAGGATAATATGGGAGATTAGCATTTCCGGCAGATAAATCATGATCCCAAGTTGAACCTCCGTAAAGTTTGCCGTTTTTATAATGAAAATAAACAGATAATCCACCAAAGTCAACAGTTTTAATATACTCATTCAAGAGACAATATAACATCATAGAATCTAAATCAATGACTTCTTTAATTTGATTCCAATCACCTGAAGCTAAAATAGTTTCAATATAGTCCAACTTTGATTTTACGTTTGCAACTTCATTTTCATCTTCAGGTTCACGTAGTCTGAAATATCTTCCTGTGTTAGTTGTGAGATATATATTTCCCTTTTCCGTACGTGATACAGAATCTAATTCAACGAGAAAATCTCCATTATCAACGTCAATGTTGACACGATTCTCATCAGCTTCAATTTTTTCCGTCAGTAAATATAATCCTCTGTATTCACCGTCAACGAAAACTTCAACTCTATGATTGTCCATTGTAGATTCAAGATTTATTTTTTTCCCCAAAGTCAAAGCAATTTTATTTCTCATCAAACTCGGATCATAATAATCAGCTAATAGACACCATTTTTTTGCTTTACCGAATCCGAACAGATTAACCTTTTCATTGAACTTTATGTTATAAGGTTTTTTTGCTCCTCCTGCTGAAGAATTTCCTCTGACTTTTATTTTTGATGAGTACGACAAATCATTCGCAATAACTTCTCCGTCAGGACTCACACAGGTAATTTGAGCCATTACGTAATCATGTCCCTTTGTCAATGTTGTTCCGTATGACTTCCCGTTACCGTCATCAGTCGTAATGTAAATCTGAGGAACTTTGCCGTCAATGTCGTATTTGAATTTTAATGCGCCAATTTTTGCTTGGAGATCTGTTTTTAATGTCGCAAGTTCGTCAAGCGTTTTTGAATCGGTTGAATTTGTTTCAAGAAAATCTTTCAATGCCTGTGCAGAGTCAGAAGTACAGTAAACGTCATAAAATTTTGGAATTGTATTCTTTACGCTTTCAATCTCAGCTAAAGCATAATCAATTTCGTTCCATGCTCCGTTTGCTACACTTCGGGGAAATAATGCAACATTTCCGCTATAATCAATTATTTCAATGTCATCTTTATTGTTATCGGTGTCGGCAAATTTTCTTCGTCGGATTGCTTTTTTCTTTGATTGTTTCGCTGAAAAATTTTTCTCGTAAGCTGGAGGAACTTGGTCAAGAGTTGTCTCGTCAGTTTCTTTGTAGTCATTCCCGGCAACTGCGAGCATGTCAACATAGCCTTCAATGGTGGGTTGATTGTTTACAAAAATTTCGTCCGTTGTAATCTCACCTGTTGTTGAAGTTAATAAAACAGTCAGACCTTTGTTATGAAGCTGTCCCCCCCCCAAAATCGAAGGCTGCGTCAAAACTTGTTAATTTTCGCTGCGAAGTGTTATACATTACGTCTGAAGGATATTCAGAATCTTCTCCGCAATTAATTAAATATGAATGCTTCGAGGGAATTTCTCCCGTCAGTTCCAACTTATACCATTTACTTTCAATTTTTGCCGACTGCGAGGGCTTATAATGTACCGCCCAGCCGTTAAGATTTATATTATCGTCAGTCGGGTTATAAAGTTCTATAAAATTATGAGATAAATAACCGCCGTTGCCACCAAAAATCTGATTAATAATCACATGCGGTGTCTCAACATTATATTCGTCAGCACATGCCGCAAAAGAAAACACTACAACACATAAACATAAACATAAAATAAATTTTAATTTTTTCATGGCAAGAATATTCCACCTTCCGAAATTTCTGATAATCTAAATAATAAAGTATTTTAACATACTATCTCTCCGCCTGTGTAATTAATTTACAGTGAGACAGAGAGATTTTACTTGTATAATCCTGTCTTTGTCAGCAATACACGGAATACAAATGTTATTAATTTCAGATTTTTCCTCCAGCGTCCGGGCTCTTGAATTAACCTGTAAAGCCATTCAAAACCGATTTCCTGAATCCATTCGGGAGCTCGATTTAATTTTCCTGAGAAAACGTCAAAGGCTCCTCCGACTCCTACACACAACATTGAACCTAAAATATTTTTGTGTTTGTAAATCCATTTTTCCTGGCGGGGCTGTCCCATTGCTGCAAGTAAAATTTTTGCTCCTGAATTTGCAATTTCAGTCGGAATATTTTCATCGTTAATGTCAAAATATCCGTCCCTTGCTCCTGCCACGATTAATCCCGGAAATCTCTCTGATAAAATTTCAGCACATTTTTTCGCTGTATTTCCTGAAGCTCCCGCAAAATATACCGGCCAACCTTCAACGCTTGCAAGCCTGCACAAATTTTCAGCGAAATCAATTCCTGCGACTCTCTCCTGAACAGGGCAGCCCATAATTCTTAATCCTAAACATAATCCGAAACCGTCTGCCAATATAATTGCTGAACTTTTCACGACTTCGTAATATTCCGGATCATCGACCGTTAATTCCATTCCTATTGCGTTTAACGTTACGATTAATTGTGCAGATTCGGATTCAGGATTTGAAATTAAGCCACGTGCCTTTGAGACTGCATAATTCATTGAGACGTTATCAAAATTAATTCCCCATAATGACGGAGTAACTGAATTTTTATCTTTTCGTTTTAACCTCAAAATCAAAATCACCAAAATTATAATTATTGCGATTATCCATTGAGCCCAAGCCGCAGCAATACTCGTTAAACCGCATAAGCCCGCAAGATATTGCACTGCTTCGGGGTGTTCGATTCCTCCGTTTAACATTCGTGAATAAATTTTTGTGTTGTCTGGAGTGTTTTCGGAAGTGTCGGAAAAAATTTCTCGTACAAAATTCAACAAAATTTCAAGAATCGGAATCGCAAATAACCCTAATGACAAAAATAATACAGTGCTGAAAACTATGCCTTTTGTATGTCCCATTATTGAAATCCCGGCTATCAGGAATCCCCACATTGATGATAATGCAATTCCTGCCTGACGATAAACATTTCCGAATCTGCTCCAGAATGCAATTATCAACATTAAACCTGCAAACAATATGAAGAAATTTCCTGCTCCGGTTGCTACACATGCCGCAAGCAT
>JAFSKE010000034.1 GCA_017449135.1 Synergistaceae bacterium | reverse complement strand
TGTATCGTTCATCTTGTTTGTAAAGAAAACATCATCACAAGCCATAGCGATATGCGAAACAGTACACTCAACATCGCCGCATCTAAGCCAATAGTTCATATCTAAAAATCTGCCTTTATGTGTTGCGGTTGCAGTTGCCGAAGCGTCAGAACTGTTAGTATAACTAAAAGTGATTTGCTTCTGTATATAGTCGCCGACCCATAAGCCTTTGAACGTTTTATCAGCTATTCTTGCGTGTTGGTCAGCGGTCAACGCCGAGCCTAAGTTTTTGCATCTTGGTAAACTGTTATGGAGAGCTGCTCCATTATCAGCGTTTGCGTTATCGTCTAAAATTGCGTATATATCCGGTAAAGCCTGCGCACTTTTCTGTGCAGAGTTGTTAAGCCCTAAAACCTCATATATAGCACTTGCGAGTGCAGCCTTATCCGCCGTTGAAAGCGAAATAACTGCGTCTTTCCATGCCTGAATATCTGTGCTGCGACTTTTCATTTCTGCAAGCATTGCAGCGAGTGTTGTGTTCCTTGCCTGCTCTGCTGCTGCTATAATTTGTCCTGTACCATCAGTAAGTAAATATTCCTGAGTATCAGCCATTATAAAAATCATGCCTCCTCATGATGATGAATTTGATAAATATTTCCATTGTTATCTACACGAAGCCCCGCAGAGATGATAAAAGCTAATAGGCTCTCATAATGCGTATTTAATTCTTCAATGTCTAACTGCGTTGCTTCGGCAATATCTAAAACTTCATTTCGTGAAGTTCTTAGTGATTGTTCAAGGTGATTTTTTCTAATTGAGCTATTAACAGCCAAGAAAATCGCCTCCGTTAAAAAAATAAAAGCCTCCGCAAAAAGCGAAGGCCTGAATGAAAATAAAATTATGCTCCGTAAACGTCAGCTATCATTGCTGTGATTTCAGCATTAGTTGCGAACGTTGTACCGCTGTCAATGGGGTTGCCGTTTTCATCAAATATTGCGATATTTCCTGCTACTGCATCAGTATCTTTGTCAGCTTTATCGCTAACATCGACCATTAAGCCGTTAGCTGTGAGTGTTAAGCGGTTACCCTGTGCAGGATCAATTTTTACACCGATTGTGTAGCCGTCAATCGTGATTGATTTATCGGCTGCGGTGTAAATGTCAACAAGCGACTCCATATTCAAGAAGCTATATGAAGTCGTTGCAGTTCCGGCTGCGTCTGTTTCCTTAATGGCGATAACAAGAACGGGTTTGCCGTCTAATTCAGGGTTAGTTGAGCCGGGATAAGTCGCTGAACTCCACACAAAATTTCCGACAAACTTTGTCTTAAGCTGGTCAAGGACAAGTTCGCTGGGGAAGTTAAACGAAAAAGCCGCAGTGCCTGATCCGTCAGCCGTCTTAAAGAAGCTGATTGTGTTGTTTGCGCATGATACAAATTTAATTGTATCCGTAAGCCTTACCTTTGTGTCCTGAAGTAACTGCTTCAGGTGTCCTACTTTTGCTGCATGGGTAACATTATAATCGTTAGCCATAGTAAAAAAACCTCCAATAATAAAATAAAATATTTATCTCAAAGCCTGCCGTAAAACAGAAATTGAAACCTAAAATTAGTGAGAATAAACATCGTTAATAAGCGAGTCTATTTCTGCTTCAGTTGCATATACAACCTCGCCGGCTGGTTCAGATTCTGGCGGACCTTGATAAATTCTATTGTTGCTGTCCACACCGAGACCTGCCCTCTTAAATTTAGCCGCGTATGCAACTATCTCTGAAATTTTGCTTTCTCGTTGTTTATAAAGTTCAATTAATTTTTGTATTTCTTCAGCAAGTTCAACTGTTAAAACCTGCCGAGCTATCATAATAACAGTATAATCTCCCTGCGAAATATTTACACCATTGTATGAATAAGTCAAAGTTAATTCCGTACTTGAAGTAACTTCGCTGATTTCACAAAGTTCACTACCTACAAGAATTAAATCTTTTGCCTTAACTCCACCTGTCAGCCATGCCGTATCAACACCGTAAACTTTAGTAGAACCATTAGTAACGGTAACATGGCCGGTTTTATATAAAGTAGCCATTTTTAACTCTCCTTTTGCAATTCTTCGTTTATTGATTTATGAGTTACAAGTCTTGCAAGCCTGTCTATCTGATCTTGTAAAAATTCTTCTTTATCTCGCATAAGCCGTAATACAACATCAATCGAATTATCTAAATCCACAAATGTAACATTTAACGGATTTTCAGTGATTATCGCCGTGATATTCTCTGCTTGTTCGACAACTACATAAAAATCAAAACGAAAATATAAAATATCAACACCTTCCTGAGCCGGCATATAATCAGCCGTATCACCGGCATAAATATAAGCATAAAGAAGTTCATTATCTGTATCAGGATCAATCGCAAATAAACCAATTTCTTTCATGAAAAAAGATTCGTGTAAATTTTTGTTATTTGCAACACCTGAAATAATTACAGTGCCTATATGTCCAGGATTATAAATTCGTGCAATTTCCATGTTAATTCGTGGTGCTATTAAACTATCCATTTCAGGAATTATTACACCGTCAGGAAGTATACCGCTTCCTATAACGAATTTTGAAAATTTCAATTCTTTCCCTTTATGAGTTTTTGCGATTAAATTTCGCCCGTTATTTGTTAGAACTGTATATAAAAATTTAGCCAATAGAATTATCACTCCTTCATTGTCAATTTTGTATAAATTCCCTGTGCCATTCCTAAGCCTGCTGAAACATTAATATTAATTGAAAATTCAGTATTGTATTTCCAACCTACAACCTGATGAACAGCAGGACATACTAACGGTGCAACGCTCATATTCACTTTAGTTTTACGTTCAAAAGAATTAAATTCAGGTTTGATTATGTAATGTGATCCGGCAAAAGCTCCTACACCTGCACTGACATTAATACCCGCATTATCTTCAAAATAAATATACAAACGTGAAATGTAAGACCTTGCGGCTTTACTTTCTGTTATTGCACACCTGATTGTTTGTGTCGGTTTTGTCCAATCTACACGTTCCCAAAAATCACCTGTTATCTTTGCGTCAATCGCAAATGTATAAGGATTATTTTTGTTTTCTTCTTCCTCATACCAAGCTGTGAATTTAGCTTCAACACCGAGCATTTCAAGTGCTGATATAATTGCGCCCCGTGTACCTTTTTTCCTATGCCATTGTATGGAATTTAAGACCATATCACGCTTAGCATCAATATTATTAGCGAGTTCGTAAAAATCAACATGCCATTGCCATGCAAGTAAATCTAAAACAGGCTCGGGCAAGGTTTTAATCCGTGAAATAATAAAGGCCTCTGAAATTGCGTCAGAAACATCTAATAATTCCGGATCGATCGCTTTTATGACATTAATAACTGTTTCATCAGTTTTAATAGACTGCGGTGCAATATCAAAAAGCGATAATTCATTCAATTTTTTAGCCATTTTCGAAGCCTCCGAAAGTTACGCTGATTGAATTTTCCTGCGCAACGCTCCATTGAGTTATCACTGTAAATAACGGCAAATTAACTACAGCACGTTTTGCACCTGCGTCTATTATCATGTGTATTAATTCAGAAGGGTTAATATCACGTCCCAACTTTGATTTTTGCCATGAAATCCAATTAGTAACAGCGATATTAACTGCATTTTGAATTTGTGCTGCCTGTGTTGCTCTCTGTCTGTCAATGTAATAAATAACTTCGACATCATAATTTACCGTTCCAGGTTCAAGCACATGCAAATAATCAGTATCAGGCCTGATTGTTTCAGCATTGCATATAGCATAAACTGCGTCTAAAATTTCCTGACTTGGAATTTCTCCACCTGACATTAAAGGAAATAAATAAACATTACCCGGCAAACAAAAATCTGCATCTTCAGGAGCTATAACTGCAACGTCAATAATATTCGCATTTGCCGATAAAGCATAAAATTTATATGCACCTTTCGACCCCGCAACTGAAAAACTTTCCGGAGCTAATTGTATGCGCTCTCTGTAATTTTCATCGCTTTCAATATCGCTTCCGCCTGAGCTTTCCGTGATATTTTCAACGTCCATTTCATAAATAAACGGATCAACTAATTTTTTAATCTGTCCTTTTATGTAACCGTTACCTTGCATCCCTGTAACTGTACATTGAGCTGTAATTTTAATTTCTGTTTCACCGGCCGGAATTTCGATTGCTTCTGTTGTTGCAAAATAAATAGTCCCGTCCGGTGTTGCACGTGTGCCAACAGGAATTAAAATATTAGCTTCCTGTGCTTCACTTAACGTAAATTTCAAAGTTGTTAATGCACTTGACGCTTCAAGTCTCATAACACCTAATAACGCACCTAAGTGATCAAGATAATCACCCGTTGCATAAGCTAATAAGTTCATTTTAGCCGAATGATCTATTAAAGCCCGTTGATGTATGATTACTAAAATAATAGTTTCTAAAAATAATCTGACGGGATCGCCTCTTGCTAAACTACGGCCTGAAAGATTTTCATATATTTTTATAATTTCGCTCTCGATTTCTTCAGGTGTTTTATTCGCAAATGTAATATCATTGAGAGCAGGGAATAACTCACTTTTCATTAAATTTCAATCCTCAATTTTATATTTAATTTTCCGTCTAAATTTTCCTCAATAGTTACTTTTTTCACTTTACAACGTGGTTCATATTCTCTTATTGCACTAATTATTTCGGCCTGTAACATTGCACAGGCTTTCGGTGTAGGTTTGTCAAGAAAAATTGCGTCAACCCCAAATCCCCTATCAAGTGGTACAGAATATTTTACAGTTTTACAAATTGTTCTGATGTTCTGTATAATTTCCTCAAAAATATTTTTAGGTGCAAAATTGATTTTATCTTGCTCATTTGTTAAAATATCAAGCTCCATTTTACCAATTACCTATACCGTTATAATCATTTTCAAATTCTTCCTGACTTATTTCCTGTGAATTACTTTCAGGATTGACTTCAACATATTCTTTTAACGATAACGAAACTTCAATATATTGCGGTATTCCAATTTTATGAAAATCATCATGTTTTTCGTTCATACTCTCAATTACCCATAAATTATCACCCTGCGGAATACCATTTAAGATAAATAAAACAGCTTCATGATTATTAAAAATTTCTTGCAATCCTTCTAATTCTTCCAATGGATTAATACCAAGTGCAGCATTTAATACAATATTCATGCTCATAGTAACAGGTGCAAAACCCGTAAATTCTAATAATTCTTTACGTCCATGTATAGCATGGCTTAAATATTTTGCACTCCGTTGAATATTTAAGTCATTAAATGTAAAAATCTGCTCCGTAGAGACTTCAAAAACTATTTCACCCAATGAGCCTATCATGATAATTTTTCAAGAATGGTATGGAAACATTTATCAACATCTTTTATATATTGTTCTAAAAAATGTAATCTATCAATAGCTTCACTGCCCCAAGCCTTATAAAAACTAAGTTCATTTTTAATTTCCTGTATTTCTTTCACGTCCATTTTTTAATCTCCTATAAAAACATTCGGGCTCCCAGTTGCAACAGTTCCGCCGCAAGCTACAGGATCGCCAATTCTTCCTGCCTGTTTCCCGTTTACGTAAACCGTAGAACTTCCAGACGCTAAAACACTTGCATGACAACCATGCGGAACTCCTGGATGAGTACAACAATGTATTTCCCAGCCATCATTTTGTCTATGTAAATTTCGTGAATTAACAAAAACATTCGAACTGCCTTCGATGTTTACTCTCGGCGGCCAGCACTCATGACCTGTACAAATATCACCTAATCTCGCTGCAGGCGGCATTATAACAACACATCTCCTTCTTTATTATTTTTAACATTTTTAATTCAACTCCTATCAATTTTTAATTAATACTTGACACATTAAATTACATTTGTTATAATATATTCATTAAATCAAGAAAGAAGGAATTAACAAATTAAAAAAAGTTTTTCATCAAGCGAAGTCATTAAAAGACTAAAACAAAACGGCTGGTATTTAGTAAAAGTAACGGGAGATCATCACCAATTCAAACATCAAACACTAAAAGGAAAGGTAACAATCCCCCATCCGAAAAAAAATCTCAATATAAATGAGATAAAAAGCATAGAGAAGCAGTCAAAGGTAAAAATTTTATGAGGCTGCTTCCTCTATTTAATAAAAATTTTAACATAAAGGAGTTTGTTTTTCATGCAAAAACAAGATAAATATATTTATCCTGCGGTGTTCTCTTTTTACGACGATGATAAAATCGGCATAACTTTTCCTGATTTACCCGGTTGTGTTTCTTGCGGCGATGATATTCCGGACGCTATGCACATGGCAACTGACGCTTTAGGTTTGCACCTGCTCGGAATGGAAGATGACGGCGATGAAATCCCCGCACCTTCAGACGTTTTTGAAATAAAAAAGCAGTTAAAACCTAATCAAATTTTAACTCTGATTGAGGTTTTTATGCCTCGTATTCGTGATTCTGTCAACAATAAAGCAGTCAACAAAACTGTTACTTTACCGCAATGGTTAATATCAGCAGGCCGTGAAGAAAATATTAATTTTTCACAAACACTTCAGGATGCACTTATGGAAAAACTGGGTATTCACAGAGAAATTAAACGCAGAAAATATAAATCAAAACAATACGCTTAATTCAAGTCGATTCGTGCAGCACTAATTTTCATGTGTCCGTCAGCGTGAAGTTCAATATCGCCGACACAATTTATTTTTAATTCATGGCTTTTACGATTATAAAAAATTTCCGTACCGTCTGAAAAAGTGATTTTTCGAATATCCTGATCACCTTCAGGCGGTTTATTTGTTTCGTCATAAATTGCACCAATAACTGCTCCAGCTTCAAGTCCATTTCCTAACATCAAACAAAATACATGTTCATTAATATCTAAATGAAATTCATCGTGATTTTTTTTCGAATTAGGAATTATCACAGGTAACCAATTTGAAATTAAATTATCTTTGTCTGGAAATTGCACCCGTGCCATGTGTTTTTTAGCGTCATAATCTGAAATATAACCGAATCGTGCTATCGCACCTGCTTCTAAATTATTACTCATTTTTCGGTGGTAAAATTTTCCTCCGTTCGCCTCTATAAGTATTTACTACTACATCGTTAGTATTATTACTAATTATTTTTTTGCGTCCTTTTTTCTTTTTCTTTTTGCGTAATTCTTTCTTACTTTCTTTATTCATGGAAATATCAATTTTTGTCGTGTAACTTCCGCCTATGCTATGAGTAGCTTTTTCGATTTTATATGTTCCGTCATAATTTCCGAAATCAATAATTTTTACGTTACTTCCTCCAACATAACGTAAATCGCCCATTAACGTTAAATTGCCCGTAATTTCTTTTTTATTCGCAGATTTTAATTTTTCTTTTGCAATTTTTTTAGCGTCCGCAATAGAATCAGCTTTTTGATTAATAATAAGTATTCTTCCTGTTCCTTCGGTTCCATCTTCAGATTTTTCCGTAACATCAATATTTGTATTTTTTACAGGATCATGATACTGAAGCCGTGCTGCTTTATATGTTCCTGCCGCTTTGCTTGAAAACTGCCAAGAGATTAATTTTTTATCACCGAATGAAAATTCACTAACAGGTTCTTTTTCTTCATATTTTTCATCGGAATACAAAACTAACTGAGTATCCGTTACCTTTGTTTTTATTCCATAGTCATTCGCAAGTGTACTCAAAAATTCCAAATCGGACATTTCAACCTGATCACGCCTCTCAAAAAACGGATCTTCAGGAGAATCAAAAAACAATTTCAAACCGTTTTTATTCGCAATATCTCCTGCTATCGCTGAAAATGTTATGTTTTCCCATGCTTTCGTATGTTTTTCCTGTCTCATCGGCTTAGATATTAAAGTCGAAACAGCCTTAATATTAATTACATTCGGAGGTCCCGAAAAAGAAACTTCATCGACTTCAAATGTCCCGCATGGTAGACTTTCCGTTCTATCAGCATCGTCCCAATCATGAATTATTATGCTGGCTTTGATTTTATCGCCTTTTGTAGGAAACCAATCGCTTAACCATAATCTTTCCTTATCTTCGAGAGATAAATTAATATCATCAGCCTTGTCGCTTGCATTATCAGTATACGAAAATGAAATCAAATACGGCTTAATATCCTGCGAAATATTTACACCTTCGTAATATATTTCTGCTTCTGCTCTACGTGCGGAATGATTATTCATGCTAACTTACTTTCCACGGGGGGAGATTATAAACAACAGGTTCTGAAATTTTCGGAATATTTAATATTATATTCGCTGGAAAAATCACCGTAGTTATATATTCTTCATTATACTCCATTAAAATGTCCATGAGTATCTCACCGCCGTATTTTTTATAAACTTTGTATGCAATTAAATCCCAAGTATCGCCCTGTGAAGTTTTGTATTTTCTCATGCGAATACCAGCCTCTCTAAATCGTTTTTATAACCAGCAAGAACTTTTAACACAGTTTCCTCAATATTAGATTCATTTACCTGACCATTGCCATTAATCGAGATTGAGACGTTAGGCGAAAAATTGATTGTCCGCGAATTATTTTCACTATTGTTATTTGTCGTGTTTTGAGGTGCTAAAATATTTCGCCTCGTATCAGCCGCTCTCCATAACGGCATTTTTATTTCAGGCTCAATTATTGCTGATTTCAACGAATTAAAATCAGGTAATTTCAGAAACTCAAAACTCGGCATTTTAAGTTCCGATGTTTCAGGAAAATTCACGCCTAATTCCTGTGCTGCCTGATTTAATAACGACAAACCACGTGATTTATTCTGCAATGGGATAATCGCTTCACGACCGGCTTCCCCTACCCATGAAAGAGTTGGTTTAGTAATTATTCCGCCGAGTGCGTAAGGTTGTGCAAATCCTCGCTGATAACTATAACCTAAATCTAACGTACCATGTTTTTCTTTTATTGCTGCTTTACCAGCTTTTATTTCTTCTATCTGTTCAGGTGTCGGAGGTTGAGATTTTTCAAATAAATTAAAGTTAAATAACTCTTTTAACCAATTTTTGAACTTTTCCCATAATCCTTTTAATCCTTCGATTGCATCAATGGCATATTGTTTAATACCTGCAAAAATATCTGCCAATGTCCAGCTATTCCACCATTTACCGAATGCCTGTGCTTTTTCTTGAATCCAGTCCCACATTTTCATTCCGAGAGCTTTAATTTTATCCCAATTTTTATAAACGGCATAACCAATCGCTATTAATCCTGCTATTGCCGTGATTAATAATCCAACCGGATTAGCATTCATGGCAGCATTCCATAACCATTGAGCAGCCGTCCATGCTTTTGTAGCTGCATTAATAGCTAATTCTTTTGCATGATAAGCTACTAATTTTGTAATATCCCAAACTTTTAATCCTAAATTTTTAAGTTTTCCCCACGAAGTGCTCAAAAGTCCGGAAGTTTTATGAATGCCGCTAATAGCATTTTTAGCATCATTAGAAGCCTTTGCAATATCAAGTACAGCACCGGGCAAACTTAAAATACTTTTAGTTATCTTAAACCCTGTCATGCCTACCTTCAAAGTTCCAAATGCAGCAGCTAATATAGTTACAGCATTAGAAATGGGAGGAAATTTCTCACGTGCTTCAACAATTAAATTTAAGAAACTTGTAAAAGCTCCAATTATCGGCGTAACTATCGGTAATAGAACATCGCCTGTCTGCTGTAAAAATTTACTAAAAGCCGAATCCAATAAGGTTAATTGTCCTCGTAAAGTCTCCAGCAATTTTCTTGTTTTTTCGGAAACAATATCTTCTGCTTTATCTGCTTGTAATCGATATTCCGCAAACTTACCGCTATTCATACCGTCCATAATATTAGCAACAGTTGGCATGTTTTCAAAACCAAAGATATTTGCAAGCATTTGAGATTTTTTAAGACCATCAAAATCTTTCATTGCATCCTGAATTTCGTTGAAAAGTGTCAAATAATCTCGCATATGACCGTCTTTATCAGTAAGTGAAATACCAAGAGGATCTAATGCTTTTTGAACTTTGGGACCTTCCTCTGCTATTCTCTTAAATATAGCAGTTAATCGTTCATCAGCGTTTGCTCCCTTACCTAACACTGCTATAGTTGCAGCTAAATCTTTGTAGGAAATGCCTATTTCACGTGCATACTTCAAAGAATTTTTCGAGCCTTCTCTAAATTCTTCAAGAGATACATCTGATTTTTTTGCAAGTTCTTTGAAAATTCCATTACTTTCATTATTCAACGTTTCAAGTTCTTGCAATGAACCGTCGACAGAAGCCTCTAACACTGCAAGCATTCCAGAGCCGGCCTCAGATCCAAAAATATTCATTAAATATTTTATTTTTTCAGCATCGCCCATACCCTTCATACGTTTTGCAAGTTCCTGCATTAATTCGGGCATTTCGCGAAGATTACCTTTTGCATCTGTTGCCTTGACTCCTAATTCTCCCAATGCTTTTGCAACAGCTTTCGGTTCACGTGCTAATCTGCTTAAAGCCGCACGTAAAGCAGTACCACCTTGCGAACCTTTAATACCGGCATTAGCCATAACGCCTAACATGGCTGAAACTTGCTCAATCGAAATTCCAAGCCCTGCTGCTACAGGTGCAACATATTTCATAGCGTCGCCTAATTCACGAACGTTTGTATTACTTCCAGAGCTTGTTTGTGAAAGAACATTAGCAACTCTGCTTGCTTCTTCAGCACGAAGGTGAAACCCTCTCAAAGCACTTGCGGTAATATCTGACGTAGACGCAAGATCCATTTCCTCAGAAGCCGCTAAGTTCAACAATGACGGCATTGCAGCAATTATTTCATTAGCCTTAAAACCTGCACGAGACAAATTTTCTTGAGCGTTAGCCGCTTGCACTGCTGTAAAAATCATATCTCCGCCTAATTGGATTGCCTGTTTTTTGAGTGCTTCTAAATCTTTTTGATCTTGTTCTTTATTCCGCCCGCCGCCGGAAAAAGCCGCAGCATCAACACGAGCCATTGCCTGCTCAAAATCCATTGAAGTTGTTACCGGCTTTTTTAAGCTCTTTAATATCGCACTTTCGTCCGAAAAATTACGTCTAATGCCTTCCCATGAAAGATTTTCGGTAAGTTCTTTTTTTAATGCCGTAAATCTGCTTCTCGCTTGTGTCAACTTTTCAGTAGCCTGTTTTACTCTATCTGTTTGTTGAGTTAAACGAGCCTGTTCAGTTCCTAATCTTAGTGTATCAACTCCAGCACCCTGTAAAGAACTTCGTAATTCGCTTAATTTACGCTGTTGATTTCCTAATGCCTTTTCCAGACGCATTGCTTCATTTCCGGCAATTTCAAACTGTTTTTTTAAGGCTGCTGTAGGATTATTCGTACTCATTATTTGAGTTCCAAGCGTTTTTAATTTCGCCTTTGCAACATCAAATTTTACGGAAGTACGACTCATAGCGTCCTGTATGGTTTTGTACGAACTAATCTGCCCCGTTACTTTTTGCAAATTTGTATTTTTTTGCTGAAGTTGAGACATTAAAGCTGCAGCCTTGTTAAAAGCACCCGAAAAATTATTCGATATTGCCGAGTCAAACCGAAATGTAAACATTGTTTCCATTGAAGCCATTAGAAAATCACCTGCCTTTATATATTTTTATTAAAAAAATCGTTTATTTCGTCATAATCGTTTTCCGAAATTTCGTCCGTAAAATTATCTTTTTTCTTGCCTTTTAACGACTGTATAATATCGCTAAAAAAAGTCGAAGCATCGTAAAGTATTCCGAGAGCAACTCCAAACAAGAAATAAGCAAGAGCAGCTACAAAAATAATTCCGATAATCATTACTAAAATTTCCATAAAATACACCGCCTTTCAATTTGAAAATTACGGTTATTTTAGCAGAAATTTCTAATTATTTTTATTTTCATCGCTGATAATATTTACCCATTCAAATAATTCATTCAATGGCATTTTTAACCATTCTTGAACGGGGGTTCCCGTATCAGCACGGGCAAGCCTTACAGCAATTCTTCGGAGGACGTTTCGGGGACTGTCGCCGGGATTTCTGCTTTGTCTGTCCCTGACGAGTCCAAACTTGACAAAAAACGCTGTACCTCTAACGTTATTTTTGAAAAATCTTTTGCCGATAATGTTCGCAATGTTTCAGCGGGAATTTTCAACAATCTTCCTGCGATTGCAATCAGATAAGATTTATTCAGATCAGTTATCAGATAAATATTATCATTCGTCATAACCTGCTTTTCAGCTTCGATTAAATCATTTCCCGTTAATTCATCGAGATTTAAGTCAAGTTCTTTTAATTCTTCGCCGTGAAAATTTATTGCCTTCGTTAATTTTATTTTCATGATAAAAATTTCTCCTTATTGCATTCCTAAATCTGATCTGACACCTGCAAGATAATCAACGCCGTCAATTTTGCAAATGTAGTTATATTTGTCAATTTCGATTCTTGTTTTTCCGCCTAATGAAACTTTAATATATGGCAACTCAAATTCCATTTGTGTACCCATAACATCACCGACAACTAAGTTTCCTGTCGTTAATGTTTTTGGGATTGCCTTGCAATAAATATGAAGCTGCTCTGTTGTATATTGCCCAAGTCCAGCATTCATACCCTTCAAACTATGATACAAATCTAAATCATGAGTTTGCTGCGTGTTAAGAACCATTATATCACCCGTAATACGTCTCCATGTTAATGAAAGAGTTATCGAGTTATAATGCCCTAAAACCGGACTATCTACAACACCTGCAAGCCCTGCACCTTTTACTTCATGCGTCATTGCTTCAAGATTAGGCAGTGTTCCTTCGGCAATTCCTAACATGTCGATACTGTTACGATAAACTTTGAAGTTAATCATACCTTCCGGCACAATATTAGCCATAAAAAATCACCTCTACTTTATTGCAGTAAACAAAGCATTCAAATATTCGGGTTCATATTCGAATACACCTTCAATCTGTTCTGCCGGTGAAGGCGGTGTGAACCTGATGTGAAATGTTAATTTTCCGTCCATTAATGCGGTCGACGGATTTTCGCTCGAATTAAAAACAATTTCTCCGCCTAAAATTGCCTCGATAGCCTGCAATCCATTCAATCTGATATTAAAACTATTAACGATTGTACGGATTAACCTAACTGTCATCGGAGCATCGACTTTCTGCCAGAATGTAAGCGTAAATTCATTGCGAATCCAGTTAAACATACGCCTAATAGGAATAAAATTATCTTTCGGATCTGTGTTTGCAGGATAAATCGCCGTTCTGTTCCCCCATGCTCGCCAGCCTCCTTGAAAGTTCAACGCCGTAACAATGCCCTGACCGTTCAAATAATTCGCCTGATCAAGCCCTAAATTAATTTCGTAGCCTAACCCATTAACACAAGCATTCATCTGAAGATTATGGTTAGAAGGACTATTGAATGGAATATCACCATTTGCAGCATCAATGCTATTCATAAGCCCGATTAACTGAGTACTAATGTGAAAAATTTTACCGTCAAGTTCTATTAATGGCCAACAAGCTACTTGATTTTTATCGACATAGTTGTTTTGATTTTTCCATTCCGGGACATCAGTATAAATTTTTACGCCATTATCACCGCTCGGAATATCAACAACCGAAATTGCTTGGAATACACCGTTAATATCGACACATTTTGCCGCCATGACTGCCGCAACACCCGGGCGTTCACTCCATTTCGGTGCTGCTATAATACCGGGCGTTAATCTGAATTTCGGGAAAACTGAATTAATAAGTTCTAA
The DNA here is from genome assembly GCA_017449135.1 of Synergistaceae bacterium. GTDB lineage: Bacteria > Synergistota > Synergistia > Synergistales > Aminobacteriaceae > JAFUXM01. The sequence continues at coordinate 14,235 of JAFSKE010000034.1, read as the reverse complement.
CCCCTTAGATCTTCCAGTTGAAGCGTCAACACCACCTATAATATCATCTGCCGTAATTAATTCAGGTGCAAGCCTTGTATATGAAACAAAAACGCTTGTTTTCCCGACTAAAGCACCGTCGTCAACAACATCAAGCCAGAGAATTTCATCTTCACCGTATGTTAAAGTATAATCTTTCTCTAATTCGTATGCGATTTTTTCATCATCGTCATTAAGATAAAAGGCTTCAACCGTTGATTTTAATGCATTAGAACCAAGATTGACGCTGCCGTCAGTGATTCCAAATTCTTTTTCATTAATTTTTACATTATGTCTTGACGGGTCAAGCACATTAATTAGAACACACGGTGCTACTCCAAATAAAGCAAATTGTGAATAAATAAATTCGCATAACGTATAGTTACTCCAGTCATCCGACATTCCAAAGTAGCTTACTGCTTCACTATACGAATAAATTAATTTCGGCTCATTTACATTTTTAAGCGCATCAGCATCTCCCGCTAAATGCAAGGGAGCTGTCCCAACGACAACCGGCAATCCTGCTTCAGTTTGTACCGGTGCAACTAACGCTGTCGGGATTTCACGTGTATAAACTCCATGTCTAAATGCCAAAACAATCACTCCTTTTTAATAAAAATTCGGCATTAAGGGGCGTGCTACGTCCCATTCCGTTTCAATCTGCCCCATATAAACAGGCTGAGGCTGATCCTCAAATAAATAACTTTTTATATTCGCAATCAAAGAATATTTATCATCTAAGATACGATTTTCAAGTGTCAACAAAAATGCTTGGATTTTTTCAATAATATTTACAACATCACGCCAAGCCTGACATTTTAAGCGAGTATCACTATCGCCTGATTTTTCACGGTGTTCCTTCTGCTCTGCCTGTTCATCATCGTAAACACCGACTAAAATTTTAACTTTTACACGAGACTGTTCAGTAAATCCTTCTTCCTTGATGAGCATTTCATTAAATTTTACAACAACACAGGGAAAACTACACTCAATGTCAGTTTTGTCAAAATCTTGCGGAATAATTCTGCCCTCTTTAGGCTTTATACTCACTGCTGAAGGCAAGGGAATATATTGTGCGTAAACTTTTATGTTTTTCACGATATCTTCGTAATTATCAGTAGATTTCCCTTTACTTTGTAAAGCATAATCACTGAAAACTTTTTGCAAATTCTGAACCAATGAATCAATTAATTTTACAGCAATCATGAAAATCACCTCCGATTCTGATATGCTGTTTCAGATAAAAATCACCCGCAACGACGGGGAATATGCTTGTTAGTCATCGTAAACACCAACTAAAAAAGGATCACCCCCGCATGAGCGGGGAATAGACTAAACTATTATATCATTTGAACGCTCCTAACAATCGTAAAGTCTCATGTCTTAATCTTTCTTTGAAAACTTGTTTAGCTCGTTCGCTTGCAATTTTAACCGTTTTTTCGTTTTTAACTATCTGCGGAATTGCAGGGCTTGTTACATGCTTAATACTGCTCCAATAATGTCCAGGTCGAATACGATGAAACAAAAGCCAACCGGGATTATAAGTATTTATTAAGAAAGATTTTTCAGGCAATGGTTTTAATCCACCTTCACGCTTTACAGCTCCCTTAAAACCTTTCTTAATCCCGGCTCTATTATTCATAGGCGTTAATTTGTATTGAGTTAAATTTTTTCTCTTACCTTTTGATATTAACGCACCGTGATAATTTACGCCGTGTCCCTTTTTGATTGTGAAAGACTTTCGGACTTCACTCTGTTTAACGTAATATTTTTCAACAGTTTTTCTTGTCAACTCCGTTTGAGCTGCCGTTAAACTTCGGTTAGCAGCGTTTGCTACTGCTCTCTCAAAACCGCCTTTAATTTTTCGCAATGCCTGATAGGCTTTAGAAAATTCTTCATCAGAAAGTTTTAGGAAAACCTGCATTAATTATTAACTCCTAACACAATTCGCCATACCTGATCCTGAATCAAATTAGCTTCGATAACAGTATAAAATTTTCCGTCAAGTGTTAATGCCTGCCCGCTTGCAACATGCGATATTTCCTGTGCCCTAACATACAAAACACCGCTGCTTGCCGTTACACTCCCTGAAACTCCTTCATCGCCGCTAACTCTAACGTTTAGTTCTTTTGTGCGTTTATCGCTTGTAAAAATCGAAATTATACGTTCACCATCAATAACATGATAACGAGCAAACTCAAAATCATTAAACCAAACATTTTCATCGTCTAAATCATTAGCTAATTCGTCAAGAAAACTCTTCTCTTCACCGTAAATTTCATCAATATCTATCATGCATTTTCAGCTTCAAGTGCAGATTCTACAACAGGGGCAGGCTGTGATTTTTTAGACTGTGTTTTTACAGGTTCTGAAAGTTCCGCATAGCCCATTTTTACAAGTTCCCTTGCATATGACGTATCAGGAATTGCCTCGCCTGTTGTATATAACTTGCCTTTACAGTAAAAATTATATTTTGTCAACGTAATCATGCTAAATAGCTCCCGTAACAACGCCTTTCAAAACAAACCAGCTTTCTAAATCGTGCGGCATAGGTAAAGGACGTGCCATAATTTGAATAAATTTCTGCGGAGGATTTTCAGTGAACCATTGGCGTGGAGTGTATTGTGCCATTGAAGTTACAAATTCCCCGCTTTTATCAACAAACGTAACCGCACCATAAAGCATTGAGTTTTGCTCACGGCTTGACTGAATGATAACTGTTTCAGGATCAACGATAGGTTTTGCCGTTCCGTCATTATCTCTATACCATTCATTATAAGAAATCAAATCGAAACTTGCTCCGGGAATGCTTATACGGCCAATATAACTAACACCGTTTTCAAGTTCTGAAGGTTTTATTTCGCCGATTTCAATTCTGCGATTGTCTAATAATGCTCGAATTTCCGTGTTTTTCAACAAAGCTGCTGCTGCATCTCGACCTAAAATAATTAAATCGGGATTAGTTCCTGCCTCATTTAACTTATCGGCATACTTAGAGAGTTGAGTTAAAATATCATAACTGGCCGTCCATCTGTCTGTTGCGTCGACAAGTACAATATTTGAAAATCCGTAATCAACAGAAGCATCAACGCCTTCACCCTGAATTAGCAAAACACCGTCTTGTTTAGTTCTGGCACACATAAATTCTTCACGCCTCGTAATAGTATCCTGTAAGAAAATAATATCACGAGCCGCTATTTTTTGTGCTCTTTCTTCAGGTGAAACTCCGGAATTGCAAGGATTTTCACCTAACAATTTTTGTGCTATCGTATCGTTCGTAATTTCACGATAAGGTGCTAATAACGGCGTTCTAAATGTTTTTACCGTATATCCTTCTCTGCTGATCGGGGCACCGATTAACCTTTGCGATACGTAAGGAGCTAATGTGCGTTTGCTTTCCTGAACTTCAAAACTCACTGTCTCGGTCGGAAATGTTATAAAATTCCTAAAAAATCTATCTCTAAAAAATGTTCGTGTTGCCGGAGTTTTTGTAATTACACCAGCTAAAAATCTGGGATCATAGTAATCTGTCATTTATATCACCCTCTCAAAAATATTTTATTCTTTCTGCACACAAAAGTAACATCAGAAATCTCTGTGCCGTCCGGCAAAATTACCTTTGAAGCGTTAAAATCACCGGAAAAATACGCCGGAACTTCAACCGTTTCATTCTCATCAATCACAAAATTGTTACACAAAATACAAACTTCATTTGCACTTGCTATTCCGGCCTTTGTAACAGGAATAAAAATTCCACCTGAAGCCGACATCATTAATTGACCTCGTTTATATTCTCCCACTGTGTTAATCGTAATCTTATCAACCGTAACTGCGCCTTTATGCCCCGCAATTAATTCATCGGGAGCAGGAACTTCAACATCATTGTTTTTTACATATTGAAATTTTGCCATTATTTTACACCTCTAATTCTTTTTATTTCGTCTGATACGGCATCAATTTTTGCGTTAAAATCATCATGATTTTCGATTGTCGGAATAATAGCTGCATTAACATCTTTTGCATCGTTACGCCTATTTTCCATTTCAATAGCTGATTGTGCCTTAAATGCTTTTATAACATCAAACGCAACTTCAGAAGCCGCTCTCGGTTCATCGTATTTTGCTTTTTTAACGATAGCATCTGCGTTAGGCATGTCGACAAACATATCGTCAAGTTCTTTAATCCTTGAACGTTCATTTACACTTGCCGCAGCTTTTATTTCTGCGATTAAATCAGGATATTTTTGTTCAAGTTCTGCAACAGTTTTTATAACTTCTTCCATTTTATTTTTTTCCTCCTTAATTTCTAAATTTTTAGGTGCAATTTCTTTCTTCATTCGTGCTGAACCTGTAAAAGTTTTCACTATAACAGAATTTTTATCAGCACATGCAACCATATCAACAGCATCAATAATTTCATCACAAAAATGCAATTCTTTAGCTTCAGCCGCACTAAACCAAGTCTCTTTGTTCATTAAGTCAAGGATTTTTTCTGTTTCAAGACCTGTTTTAGCATGATAAATACCTACAAAACACTCCTGCATTCGTGCCAATGCTTCTACTGCTGTCTGCAGATCATTAACATCACCAAAAAAACCGCTATACGGATTATGAATCATTAATAACGAATTTTCCGGCATTGAAATTTTATCTCCTGCCATAGCTACAATACTTGCCGAACTTGCAGCTATACCGTCAATAATTACATGAATTTTAGCGTTGCACATTTTTAGAGAATGATACATCGCTATTCCTTGATAAACATCTCCGCCTATTGAATTTATCCGCACTGTGATACTTTCAACATTGCCAAGTGCTTTTATTTCATCGTTAAAATGTTTTGCATTGGTAACACCGATTTCTTCATTATGAATACTTGAAATAATATCATATAATAATATTTCGGCATTATTATTAAGTTGTCCCGTAAATTTCCAGTCCATACTTATATTTACTCCTTTTCCTGCGTCAATTCACGCATCATTAATTCTTCTTTGATTCGTTGACGATGATTTAGTTCAAAGTCCCCGCCGGTTAATTCTGCTGTTTCTTTTTGACGTGTAGAAAATCCATTTTCAACACGTAATTTAGCAGCGGTTACTTCTTTCACCGGGTCTAACTGACCTTGCGACGGACCCGTCCAATCAGCCCATGAATAGGCATACTTAATCATCGGATTAGTGAAATAACCAAGTGCTTTTATGCGTCCTTTTAAGACTGCTTCATTTAACCATTCTTCATAAATCGGCTGACAAAAATTGTTAATCCACCATTCACGCCAATACTTAAACAACTTCCATGCTTCTAACAATGCACCTCTTGACGCTGAATATGAACTTTCAAAATTCAATATTAATACTTCAACCGGAATACCTAACGCAGCACCTAACTGACGATACAAAGACATAACGAAACCGTCAAAATTTTTATTTGGTCTTGACGGGCTTACACTTGTTGCCTTAGTCCCCAACGGTAAATCTGCAACCATTCCAGAAAGATTTTCAGGACGTAATTTTCTTAAACTTTCCTGAAACATATCTAACGGATTACTACTTTCATCACCGACAATATCGCTTGCCATATCTTCCTCACCTAAATATTGATCATCTACACCGTTAGGCTCATGTTCAAAAAATATCGCAAACATCGCAGCGACAACTGCCGCCATTAATTCAGCATCTCCATAACGTGAAATTTGCTTCAAAACTTCAATCACAGGTGCTAAAAACGGAACACCTCTATGTTGTCCGATCCGTTCCATCGGCAATAAATGCAAAACATTCCTACGCTGCGAATTAGCTCCAAATGCCGGGACACGCACATATTTTAATAGTGGCTGATTAGCTAATTCAGCGTCCGGATGTCTGTTAGCTATGTGATAAGCTATAGGTTTACCGTTTCTGTCAATTTCAACTCCGCCGTCAATAACTGCTCCACTTGAATTAATCGGAGGAGTTACAAGCCTGTCGCTCTCAATTAATGCAATCCGTAACTCATACGGGAAATTTTTTAGCCTCTCCATAGGCAGCATGACAAGCGCATCGCCATTTAACAAAACTGATCTAAAAGCTAAATTTTGAAGTTCAAAAAAATTCATTGAACGTGATATATCGCAATTTTTACTTTCAGCCCAAAATGCAAATTCACGCTCCGTATTTGCTTCCCATTCTTCAGCTTCAATCTCCGTCATTCCTAAATATTTTGCGTCAATTCTGCAATGCAACACTAACCCTGCACCAACTGAATTTAGTACAAGCCTGTCAATGGCACCCCGACCTAAGGGACCGCCACCTGAATATAAATCACGCGAACGTTCACGCAATAGTTCTAAATTATCGCTAATATCTTCAGCTGGCGATTTCGATAAAGTATTCCAAGCTATAAAACTTGGTCTTGTTTTATTTGCTCCATAATGTGAATAACCTGAAGCAACAGCTTTTTTCACTGTATTCATTTTCTCACCAACCCAGGATTACCGTTCTACACTTTTTCATATTTTTATTATTTAGTGCGTTAATTTCAGCTTTTAGATTTTTAATTTGATTTTGTACATCTCTCAAATTAGCCCGCGTTAGCTCTAATCCTTCTATTTTATAGCTTTGGCCTTTTAAGATTTTTTGCTCTGCTTTTAAGTACAAAGTTAATCTATTTTCAGCAATTTTGATTTTTTCATTCGCATTCATTTTATAATCTTACTCCACCGCCGAAAAATCCTGTTGGAACTCGTTTAATTTTTTTAGCGGATACATTATTTGTAGGTGTTTTAATTCCTTTTCTGCGTCTTTCGCATCTTTCAAAATTAGGGTTATATAACTCTAATGCGCCAGTAGCGTAGACTCGTGTATCTAATGGCTCATTCCTTATTCCCGTCTTGACAACTTCCCATGTTACAGTATCACGGCCACGTATTCGTTTTATTACCATTTTTTCAGACAACAACCCTTTGAAATAATCCTTGTCGTAGCCTCTACCAATCGGAAAATGACAATAGCCAGCTCCAACTCTGTCAACTCTTAAACGTGAATACAAAACACCTTTGATAGTATTAACACCTAACGCAAACAAAGGAACATGTCGTCTGTTATTATAACTTGGTTTGCCAACGGACGGCATGCCTTCACGACCTCGACCGACAATAGGGAAAATATTTCTTCGTGTTCTTGGTTTGCAAAATTTGTAAACTTCATCGGTAAAATGCCCTCCACAGTCAATAAATGTACATGAAATGCCGAGTTCTGCACCGTCATTATACTTCCACATTTTTCTTAGAAAATCATCAAGATTATTCCAAACTTCTTCTTGACCGGGATCACCGTAAAAAATTCGATATTCAATTCCCCAGCTTTCTTTGCCTTTTCCCCAACCGACAACTTCACATTCGAGTCTGTCATCCTGAGTATCAACTCCGCAAGTTAAAACTAAAACTCCGTCAGGCAATTCAGCCTTGTATTTCTCTCTATGACTGTCTAAAACGTCGATTTCAATTTCATTTTCGTTATTTTCATAAGGTAACCCAAGCACAGTATTAACAAATGTTTTCATGCTTTCTTCACCGTTTATTCGGGCTTCCTCGTATTGCTTGATTAGATCAAGCCATGTTCCCCACGGTGAAGCAAATGAATTTAGATGAAAACCGCGAATATTTTTAATTTCTTCATTCGCAGCTATCCATTTTCCATTTTTCTGCTCGGATTTCCATAAAAATTCGTTAAAAAATCTCCCGCATTTTTTACACTTCATAACAGGTTCGCTGACTTCACGATAAATTATTCGTTCCCATTCAAAAGGCTGATATTCACCGCATTCAGGGCATGGCACACACCATTCTTCCTGAGATGAAATATTAAAATCTTTCAGTATCCTTGATGTTGTAGTTAAGACAGGCGTTGAAACTAACAAAATTCTTCTGTTCCAAAAGTTTTGTGTTCGTTTCATTGCAAGGCTTAACGGGTCGCCTTCATCTTTTGCACTTACAGGATAACGGTCAATCTCATCGCATAACAAAATTCTAATCGGCCTTGACGCTAACGAAGCAGGCGAGTTAGTTCCCGCCAAAGTAATATGACCACCATAAAATTTTTTATGTCTAATCGTATTTTCGCTTCCGCGTTTTCTGCTATCCTGTATTTTCTCAGATAAACACGGAGTATCACGAATCATCGGTGCTAATCTATCCTTTGAAAATGCCTCACTCATATCAATAGTAGGATTTAGCACTAAAATTGGACTCGGGTCTTGATCAATATAATAACCGATTGTATTTAACAAAATTTCAGTTTTCCCAATTTGAGCAGATGTCATCATTACAACACGTTCAACTAACGGATCACATACTGCATCCATGATTGCACGCTGATATTCTGCTTTTGAAGTTATCCATTCACCGGGCTCTGCACTTGCTTCTGGTGAGATTCGTCTGAATTTATCCGCCCATTCTGATATAGTCAACTCCGGAGGCGGTAACCATAATGAACCGTCATTTAGATTAATTTGTTTCATTTCCAAGTTCTTTTAAGGCAGAATAAATTTCCTGCTTTAATTTCGCCTCAATAACATTTGCATCCTGACCGACTAATTCAAGCGCAAGTTTTTTCGGAATCGCTAAAAATTTCGATTTTGCATTCATAATATTTTCTGCAAATTGTCGTTTAACTTCTGAAACTTGAACTAAATTTCCTTTGTATTCTTCTAATTCTAATTCAGCCTTAACAGCCTTTGCAGTAACTAATCTGATATTCGCCGCCGTTAAACTTTCAGTAGTTGCAGCCTTTTTGTAATGTGCTTCAACAATTTCGCCAAGCATATATTCACCTGCAGCATTTTTCGGCAAAATTCCTTCATTAACTTTTCTTACGAAAGTCCTTTGAGGCATTTTTAAGAACATAGCAGCCTCTGTTGCAGTTACAATTTCATGATAGAAATCTCTATCCTCATTCTTTTTTCGTGCCATTTAGACCTCTTAATACCAGAATTTTAACGCCCTCGAAAAACCTCACTGGCCAGCAAAAGCGCGGGCTCATCGCTGCTGACCACATTCACGTAGTTTTGCTCCCAGTACCTTTAAGAATAAATTTTTTGCAAATCATTTAATTGTTCTTTTGTTAAATCTGCAACATGCTCCATTACAGATAAATGGAAATATATTATCTCTGTTCCTACACTATTATACCGTGCTGTTTCTATACTGGGATATAAACGCCTTCCTACCTCATCGGTAATTATTCGCTCTTTATCTAAAATGTCAAGAAAATTCCCATAAACTTTATTCAATACAGAGTCAACAAAACAAATATACATGCGTTTACTTTCACGTTCGCAATATTCTTTATATATTTTATAATGTCGCAAATTAAAGCCTGTATCAGGATATTTGTTACGTTTTGCTTTTGTTTTTACTTCAACAAAAAATGTCTCTTTATTATTCACACATAAAAAATCGAATGGGTGTGCCCCGTCCGATATTGATTTATAAATTAAATACCCTTGCTTTTCAAAATGACGTTGCACTATGTTTTCACCATAGTCGCCTTTCTTAACCTCAATCTTATTATGCCACGCCGAATTTATCGGTATCATTTCCAAAAACCTCCCAACCCTCACGCTTTTCACGACTAAAATAATCTAATTTACGTCCAACACAAAGCGTATTAACAATAGAATAAAAAGCGTCAGGCTTACGGCTATGTTCTCGGCGCGGTTCAGAAATAACATCTTCTATATAATGAATAGAAGTAAATATCGGCTTACCCTTTGTAGCTACAAGACAAAACTCACAGCGTAATCTAAAAAGATTTCCCATGCCTATTTTTTGCTTATCCCATACAAGCATATTGCGATAAGTAAAACCATACACATCAAGTAATTCAAAAGCATCTCGAATAAATTTATGCGTTGTCCATAAAAATAAAACACAATTTTCAGCCGCCGGAAGTTTTATAGCTTTCAATTCTTCCTGCGTCATTTCAGGATATGGATTAGCTACTCGCCGTCCCGTTGCACTGTATTCCGTACCATAATTCCACGGCGGATCCATGACGATAACATCAAAGAGACCGTCAGGAGCTTTTACTCCCTTTTGTTTTATTTCTTCAATTTGCTTTTCAATATCAACTTTGCGATTTTCAGCTTTAATCATGCTCAACACTTTTGAACGTGAAATAATATCGTCATTCGCTCGGGCTTCCACTATTGCACGTTCTACAATTTCAGGATTAGCCGCCATTAATTCATATTGAGAGGCTTTTTGATGAGAAATATTAACTTTCTGTAAAGCCTCTGATTTTGTTAATAACTTCTGCGCCCTGGGTGCAGAAGTTAAATCATTTCTTTCTCCTTGTGCAGTAGGTATTGCCGCTGTAAGTTCGCCTAACTTCATTTCAGCACGTGTTTTTATTTCTGCAAGTTCTTGTGCTTCTTGAATTTTCTGCTGTAATACTTCCTGCGCTAATCCTAATCTTTGAATTGCGCTAATTTCCGCACGAACACTTTTTAATTTTTCTTGCGTAAAAATTGTAAAAGAAGCAACATCTTCAAATTTCGCCGGTAATTCGTATTCTTTTTTCTCTACTATTTCGTTCATATTTTTTATCACTTTCTTATCACTTGAAAAATTAAACATAAAAAAGAACGTGCCAAGTGATAAGAAACACGTTCTTTCAAAAGATTGTAAAATGAAATCATTTTTTTAGATTGTATTAAATATATCATAATTTTTTAATTTGCATAGTCGTTATAATCACCAGAAGATAGACGTTAAAATCACAATATAATCAACGTTTCAATCAACGTTATAATCACACGCCGAAATTAACAAAAAAGTAGCTAATTTTTCAGGAAATTCACGGCGATACTTCATAACTGTATTTGATGATATACCATTACGTGCAGCAACATATTCTAATTTACTCATAAAACGCTCTGCACTGCCTGATACGTATTTTATGTGTTCTATCACAATACGCCAATATCGGGGCATACTTTTTTTATATTCTTTACATATGTTTGTAATATTTTCCCAGCCTCCAGCTATTTTTACGGATTCATCAAAATATTCACGATCATACACAATTTGTTCTGCTTCAGTCATGTTACTTCTTTGCGTCGGCTTGAAATCGTCAGGCATTCTTACACGTTTTGAATTATACATTTCATGAATGATTTTCGATTCAGGCGGCGGAAAATTTCCCAGCAAAATGCCAATTCCTTGTGGATGACATGATAATAATAATTCAATAAAATTTGCTACTCTTTCAACTTGCCAAATATAGCTTTTTGTTTGCCTCATATAACAAAATCTCCTTTTTTAGGGGGCACTTTCATTTTTAAGAAAAAACGTCCTAAAATTAGTATTCATGCGATTATAATCAGGGGGCAGATTGTTTTAAGTTATCAGTAAAAAAATGAAAAAAATCGCCTTTCGAAACACAAAATTTTTTTATTTTTTTCAAATAAGTTAAAAGTATCTGCCCCCTGAAAAAATATTGATAAAAACTAAATCTATGAGGGGGCATTAAGTAATATTACTGTTTTTTAAGTAGAATTACACATTTTGAGAAAAATTACACATAATTGCATCTAATTTATCACCTTGTAAACCTTCGACAGCCCGGATTGCGATTCGTTCGTCAATAATATCTTTAACGTATTCTTCAATGTCGTATAAATATAGAATTAATGCGACTTCAAGGTTAGGCGTGCTGCTTATTATTTCCTGATAATATTGCCGGGCGATTTTATCACCGTTTTGCAAAATAATCCGGCCGAAAGAATACACGGGTATTACCTTAAATTCGCTTAATTTATCCAATAAATAACGTGGATTAGGCTTCTTGTTCGTATTTATCATCATCGAAAAAATCTTCCTTTGTTCCGAGATCGCGAATGATAAAAATACGCTCGCCACGTACTTTTTTTTCTGCAAATCCCGATATCCTCTGCCGTGCCGTTACAATAAAGTTTCGTGAAAAATTCGTTTTGTTTGGAATGTTATAACCGTTCGTGCGTGCCCAATTTACGTACATTGAATACATCTCATCACGGCTAATATCTGTATTAACACCACGTAATTTTTCATTAATGAAAACAATAACAGGATTAGAAGCCTCTAAAAATTCCTCCAGCATTGCATTATTTTCTAATGTCGGAGTAAATTCCCGTTGTTTTTTCAAACGTTTATAACCTTCATAAGCCCAATTAAAAATACCCGGCAATTCTTGCAATAACTTTTTTTCAATGTCTTTGTCGGCGTTTTTACCTTCAAAAATCTGCGGAAAATCGATAAAAATTAATCTCCGTGAAAATCCTTTTGTTTTGTCATTAACTTTCATAAAATTGTTGCAAGCCATAATACACACACAACGTGGACGGAATGAAACAAAATCTTTGTTTTTGAAACAACCGGTAATTTTATCGCCTGTTACAATCTGCTTAAAAACTGTTTCAGCTCCTTTGATGTCCGTGTTCGTTTCAGTGCTGATATTGACAAGAGAATCCTTCAACAATATCCTTTGAAAAGGCTCATTTAATGAACTCATTTCAACATTTGAGACGTTTTTATCGTTAAAAAGTGCAGTTATAACTTTCAAAAAAACACTCTTTCCGTTGCTGCCGTCGCCTTTTAAGACAAAACTTTTTTGAAGCGATAAATCCGTGAAAAAAATATAACCAACCATTTCTTGAAGCAAAAGCATTGGATTTACACGGTTTATCATGATTTCAGAAATAAATTTTTCCCAGCGGGGGCACTTTGCCTGCGGATCATAATCGTAATTCAACTGCACTGTCGACATGTCTGCACTGGAATGTTCCTGCGTCTGGCCTGTTTCAAGATTTAAGGTGTGATTTCTAAAAACTAACACAGGCTTGCGATTGAAAATTTCTTCGGAAGTTATGTGTGCTTTCAAAACACGCTCTAAACTGCTTAGTTTGCTTCCGCTTGTGTGTCGGCCTAACAAATTTGAAAAATATCCGAGAATGAAATTATCAGGGCGTTTAACCCAAACTCCACCGGCATATTCAAAAAATCCGTCGTTTTCAATATATTTCATTTCATAATTTTTCAATATTTCATCGATTATTACCTTATCGACCGGAGGTTTGATTGCCTGCTTATAAACCGCATTAACCCAGTTTGCAGAGAATTGTTCAACGTTATCACAAAGTTCTAATAAATCACTGTTTTCAACAAATCGTGCAGCTTCATACATGAATTTTTTGAACTCGTTTTTGTCAGTGATTTGTTTTGCTAAAACTTCAATTCCCGGCACTGCATTTTCGACTAAATCAAATAAATCTCCGTTAGCTTCGTAATATTCCGATACATCTTTGTAACCTTCGGGAAGTTGACCGCAAACAAAATTGCAACGATGCGTGAAAAGAGTTTTGCACATGTCAACCGTGAAACTTTGGCCGGCTTTGTCGCTGTCGAAGCACACAAAAACTTTTTCGCTATTTTTCACAATGCTGATAACCTGTTTTTTTGCATCTTTTGAAAAATATCCGGAAATCGGTGAAAGTACTCTGAATCCTTCCTGCTCAAAGCTCATTGCGTCAAACGCACCTTCGGCGATAATTACAACTTCATTAATGATTTTCAGCTTATCGTCAGAATTACGCATTTCCGTTTTTTCGCTCTGAATCGCTTCAGAATTTTTTATCACAGAAGGGGTATTTTTTATCATGGCCTCCGTGATAATTTCGGGTGTGTCTGTGATAATTTTTTTGTGCCTTATATTTTGTTCTACCAAACTCCTGTGTTGACTTTCAAATGTATGCAAGCCCCACGGGATATTTTCGTTGTAGCCGTCTAAAAATGCCTTTTTGTATTTGCTTGCGTCAGGTTTCCCGCTCCTATCACGGCCGATATAATATGCGACATAGCCATTTTTCCAATAAGGAATGATTAACCGATCTTCTTTTTCATTGTATCCGAGTAATAGACGGTCAACCGTTGCTTTCTTAATTCCCCGTCTGTAAAGATATAATCTGTCGCTTTCACGTAACTGTTCATGCCAATAAGCAACGAGATTGTTGCGTTTTTGAGTTTTTTCTTTCCAGTCAGGATTGTAACCATATTCGCCGGCTAATTCACGAATCGCTTCACCTTTATCGCCATTGTGTTTTAGAATTGCACATAAATCAATGACGTCGCCGTTTAAGCCTGTTTTGAAGTCGTGCCAATGATCATTGCTGAAAATTACTGCTGTCGGATTTTTAGAAC
>JAFSKE010000033.1 GCA_017449135.1 Synergistaceae bacterium | reverse complement strand
TTGTAACATTTTGCTATACTTCCTAATGAAAGGAAATGTACGAAAGAAAATCTCGAAAGATTTTTTTTCGTATTTGTTAGCTAAAAATATAATAACAGAACTCACATAGATGTCAATATCTCCACAAAAAAAACAATACAATAACGCAGTTAATAACGAAGAGTAGCATACAAAATAATTATAAAAAAAGATTTCTGCAAAGAAAAAACGTAATGACAAAGCATAGATAACGCAAGTTATTTCAGTATTTTATGGAAAATCACCCCGCACAGGCGGGAATAGAATGGACAGATACAGAGAAAATCTCTCCTGATAGGATCACCCTCGTATTAGCGGGGAACTAAGAACTCAATAACTTTCAATCACTTCATTTTGAGAAAGTAACACATCAATAAAACTCTCCAGCTCATCATGCGAGTTTAACGCATCATGCATGCGTTCTTACGAAGTCAAAGACTGCATTTTTCTTCCTACATGTTAGAGGACATCAGCTTCCCGTGTAGTTCTGAATATTCATATCGAAGCACACCCGCAATCGTTGACGTTGGATTAACTCTCCAATCTGTCGCAAGCTCCTTTAATGTTGCTATTGATAATAAAACCACCTCCGAATACATGGGTATTACCTCAAAACAATATTCTGGAAAACTTCCTTGCTTTCAGGTGTCTCACAATATGCGTTAAGAGCGTCTACTACGATAGCTGACATGGATTTTGATTTTGCACTGCTTAAGATAGATAACTTCATGTGTAATTCGCTTGTAATAGCGACCGTGATAATCCTTTTGCGTTCTAATGTCGTCTGTTCTGATTCTGTCATAGTATTTTTTTCCTCCTTTTGTTCAAGCACTTCAACGCCTTCGCCTTCAAGCCATTTGAAAAACGCCCTTGCTTGACTCATGTCATTTCTTAAAGTGTTATAGTTAGTGTTATAGTTGTTGTAGTTTCCCTTCAACCATGATTCAAAATCTTGAATGGATTCACATCCCGATTTTGCAATTTTATAAAATGTTGTGTTTATCGTTGCGATATATGAATTAGTTTTCCCCTGTTCTTTGAGTTCCTTCAAATAGTTATCTATATATGAATTTTCTATCATTCTTAAAAAATCCCCCTTGATATAGTTTCTTCGATGTTACTTTTAATCCTGTCAATGTTGTGCGAATAAAGCAGTGTAGTAGATACGTTTTCATGTCTCGCAAATTCTTTTACTTCTTGGAGTGTCGATCCGTTCAACAACGCCAAAGTGATAGCTGTATGACGCAATGAATGAGCGGTTAATCGGCTGGAGTTATATCCCGCATGAATCATTGCATTCTTTGCAATGGCTGAAATAGTGCGAGTTGTAAGCTGTCCATGTTGATTCTTGTTACCCTCACCTGTGAAGAGAAAATCGCTTTGATATTTTCTTTCTTTTAGATAGAAACACAACGCTGCTTCAACAGGCTTTGATAGCTTTACAAACTCCGTTCTTTCAGTTCGGCCTTTGCCTTGAACGAAAAGAACACTCTGACCGTTCAACGTTCTTAAATCTTCAACTCTTGCCCGTGAAATTTCAACAGTTCGAAGCCCGCACGTTGCCATTAAGGAGAAAACGGCATAATCACGTTTGCTGTCTATAGTTCTTAAAATTTCTTTAAGCTGTGTTGATGTAAAAATGTCTTTTTTGAATCCCTTATTTAATTTCGGTGCTTTCACTCCCTTCGTTATGTTTGGATAAATTTTTTCCGTGTCAGTCCATTGAAAAAATCGCCTCACCCCTGCAAGATAGGTAGCAACAGTTGACGGCTTCAAAGTCTCAATCAACGATTTCTTAAAGCTCAAAACATCTTGACGATTCGGATTTGTGTTTCCGTTTAAGAAGTTCTGAAAACTCCGAATCCCCGTGAGATAGGTACGAACCGATGAAGGTTTAATATCAAGATAACTTTCAAATTTCTTCAAAACATCAACTGTTGCTAATAATTTCATGATTTATTTTCTCCTTATTTCTTTAAGTTATGAAATTATTTTACAAGAAAACCGTACTTTGTCAAGTTATTTTTTTATTTCAAGAAACTATGATTTGCGGAAATAGAATTATCATCTACGATAAACAGCATTTTTCCTAAGGATAAATAATATGGAGAGTTAATTAATTTTCCGTTCTACGTCTTCTACGTCGAAGTTTTGAAAATAGGTTGTCGTTCCATCTGTACCCCTTTTCTCAGACATTCAATTTTCTCGCCTTGACGTGAATCTTCAACTCATTAATACATGTTCCCCTGTTATGTTCTTGTTGTCAGCAGGGGATTATCGCTTCATTGTCCGAATAGCCAGCCGTTAATCAACCGTTTTTTGCGGTAAGATTGAATGAAACATACTAAACGTTAATGCAGATATGAAAATGTTTTGAATATCTTTTCGATATAAAATTAATGTTATTTTAATTCATAAAACACTTAGTTTAATATACGTCAAAAATAGGAGAGCAAATTGACACCTCTTAGATTTTCTCTCACGGGCGAGGGCAGTGTTAAAAACTTTACGTGTAAAGCAGCAACACCGATTCGGACTGTCATAAATATTTTCGCAAAATCTTATCCCCTTTCAAGTTTTAGAGAACAACACAATCTTTTCTTTCTTTCCTGTTCGTATAACACAATGATAACACGATGTCAAAATATCAGCCAGCTTCAATTCCTTTAGGTACTATGGCAGTGAGACGTAATTGTGATTATCTCTGATAAGCTCGACCATATCTGACCAGTAAGAAAAAATGGATGTCTTTTTTAATTCACTTCCAACCTGTAAATATTGATAATAACTAAATAAATTCCATTCGGTTGGAGGTAATTCGGAAGTGGTTGGAGGTAAAACTACTCTTCACTTCCAACCTGTTAAGGAACTGTTATCACTAATTTCTTGCCCTAATTTTAATTAAAGAAGTTTTTTTTACTTCCAACCTGTAAATACTGATAATAACTAAATAAAATTCACTTTATTGGAAGTAAACACACCTACTATATACTCCTTATTTATTTTTTTATTATTTTTTTTCTACATACTAATATTACACTATAAAAAAATATTCTTTTTCAAAAAAGTAAATCTCTAAAATAAGATATTTACATCCGAAAATATTTATAACTCCTTTGTATATCTATCTTTATTTGTTGGATGTAATAATTTTCTGTTAAATAAAGTAATTCTATTTTTATCAGTAATAACAAGGTTTTTAATGGTTGGAAGTAAAAAAAAATTTACCTCCGAACTACCTCCAACCACCTCCGAAATGAATTGCAGACAGAGAATGTGTTTCGTTCTTAACACAAATGGAAAAGCAGTTTAATCTTGCCTGAATTGAATAGTCCGAGTCGATGTACACTCTGATATTTTGCCTGTTGATTGCGTTGATAGAAAGTCGAATGGAGCAAAAACACAAAAAGATTGTGTTACTATCTAAATCCACACAAATTTTCCCAGTTTTCAGGCTGGGTTAAGTTGTCATTCTTCTTTTTCGTTTTCAGTTAGTCTTATTATTTATTACGATTTAACCATTGTTTCGCAATTCTCGCATAAAGCGAGGCTGTTTCTAAAATATTTTCGTTCTTGTTTACCTTGCGTTGTTGTTCTTCCGTCGCCGTTTTGCTCCAATCAGTGTAAAAGTTGTAAACATTATGATCATATTGCTCTCCGGCACTTTGAACGTCATATTTTTCTTTGTAACTATCTGGTAGTTTTTCCTCAAAGAAATTTGCAAATTCATTCCAGCATTCTTGCGGTGTCGTTTCAGCCTGTGAGTTTCGCTCTGTTTCTTGTTCCTGTTGTTCTTGCTCTGGCATGTAAAGAGTTTCTTCAAACCAATTTTGTTTTACGGGCGGTAACAAGTAAAGGGAATTATTTTTCCCCTTCTTAGACTTGATTCGGGTGTCATACTTCATTATTTTGTTTATTGCCTCACCAATAGCTTTGGGAGTTAATGTATTATTTTTCAATTCTGCTTCCCTGATAAACCATGTCGGTGATCTGTAGTTCCATTTTTCAAGCGGTGCATTGAAGTCAAGATTTTCAAGAATTTCAAGCTCGCCCTTTTTATGTTTTGAGAAAAGCAAATTTGATTTTTCAAGTTGTTCCCTGTCAGTATCAGAAAGTCGATAACCATCGGGATTAACCATGTAACAACATTCGTAAATCTGTCGCCAAAGTTGAACGTAAAAATCGGTTTTTTTGAGTTCCCTCATTTTTTTAGTATCAATGTGTCCGATTCTCATAATCGCCCAGCGGCGAGTTCCCCCCGCTGTGTCTTGCAAAATTCGGTCTGGGTTAATTGTCGCAATGAACGCCGTACGTCGGGGGTATTTTTGTGCTTTAACTCCGTAAGGCTGTCGGTATTCGTCGGAGTTTGCAGTTATGAAACTCTTTAACTCAATTTCACCCCGTGCGATTGTTGCGTCCAATTCGCCGATTTCACAAATCCATTTTTGAGTCGCTTCCATGATTTTATCTTTGTTTCGTGTGTCGATAATTGCCCCTTCCTTAAAAAGACTTGTTAAACCAGTACCCTCTGTTATGATTCGTGCAAACTCCGTTTTTCCGCTCCCCTGTTCCCCTTGTAAGGTAAGAACAAAGTCATTCCCACGAAGTGAATCATCATTTAACGCCATTGCTACGGCCTGCCAAAGCCATTTTTTAACATACGTCCGATAAAGGGAGTTACCCTCAATTCCCATAATTTTATAAAGCTGTTCCAACCTGTCAACGCCGTCCCACGTGTGAGATTCAAGCATGTTTTTAACGGGGTTGTATTTTTTTGCGTTCGCAATCACGCTCAAAGCTGAATTAAAATAACTTTCGGAGAAAGTGAAATTTAAATCCTTTAACATCGGTTGAAGCATAACAGGCAGTAAATCACCGCCCTGTTTTTTCTTCTCGTTTTCGGACAATTCTTTGAAGCTGTCAGTTACATAATCGTTATCCTCCGGAATGTTATCAACTTCAACATTTAACGAAATTGCGTTTACACTAAGATTGATCCCAAGTTCTTTAATTTTTCGTTCAATATTTACAGCCGTTAAATGTCTCTTAGGCGGTCTTTTTTCCTTTTCAGCTTGTTGTTCCTGCTGGGTTTGTTTTTTGATTTCCTTTATCGCCCCCTTCCACGCTCTGGCCTTTTCATCGCCCAAAAGTTTCAACTGATTCGCCCTCTCGTTAAAATCAGTGTATGCGATTTCTAAATCAGGAAAATTATTCATGCTTTTTACAGCTTGAATTTTTGCCTGATATACTCTTGAATTTTTCGCATTCTCCCAAATATTTTTTAACGTTTCCAGTGAGAGTGTTCCGAAAAATTCACTTGTCTTTTTTTTGAATCTCTCAACCGCAAGATTAGAATCGTAGTTTACAAGTTGTGCGACCGCAAATTTGTACAACTCTCTCCCCCGTTTTGAAAACATTTCAGCGTTAAATTCACCCGTGCAATTTGCGATTGCCCTTGAAATTGAAATTTCTCCGTAGGTGTTATTTCCTTTATGTTTTTCATCCCATTTCGGACGCATTAACCCTGAATGTCTGAAATAATAATCGATTTTATAAGCGTTCTTGTTGAAGTACCATGCAAGCACACCGCATAACGCTAAATCTGCCTCACTTTGAGAGGGGTACACAGAATAATCCCCCTCATAAAGTTGTTTTAATTTCGGCTTCGATAACATGGTTTGAAGTGCGATGTTGTCTAAATCATCTGGAATGAATGTGTTTCTTTCTAACGAAGAAATTTTTGTTTTTACAGCTTCAACACGTGTGAAATATTCTTCAAAAATTCTTTCCGATTCACTTTGTCGTTCCTCAATATCGAAGTTGTTATAACAGTTTTCAGTGAGTGCGAAATATTTATTGTCAAAATAAAATTCGATTCCCTGTTCCTCAAACCCATTTTCAGGTTTTGCGATTTTTCGATTTTGAAAAATTGCCTTGTCTGTTACAAGTGCGAGAATGTGAAGCCCCGTCCCGCTTTGCGAGAATTCAGTGTAACTTTTCATGACCGAAATAACGTGTTCTGCAAGCTCTGATATTTTGCCCGTTTTAGAATTAATACAGTGATCAATGTCGATTCCAATCACTGGCGAATTTCCAAACTCAAATCCCACGCATTCGCCGAATTTTTTTGCTGTTTCGTACGTGCTCCAAGTGCTTGGATTGTTATTTTGTGCGTTCCCGCCCGTTCTTGAATTTTTCGGGATTTTCGGGTTGTCTTTGTCGATTTTCCAGTTTATCCAGTTCGGATACTCTTTTATTTTTTCTAATTTCAATTTATAATCTCTCCCGTTTATATTTGTTGATATTGCTCTCCATTATAAAATGGAGATTTTTTAATGTCAAAATTTCGGCCAAGTTTACACTTGCAGAATGATTGCCGAGCCATTCTAAATACCCCTCATATTCAAGTTCAACATATTCGTTTTTATTCAGCTCATCTATTTTGTTTCGAGTGTCAGAAAGCAAGCGTTCAATGTCATAAAACCACAGATTAAAACTATCAAAATTTTTCGTTGATACCACACTATTGGCTTGCGATAACAATTTATAAAGTTGTGCGATTGTGTCGGAAATTAATCCTGTTTTTTTATAACTAAAATATTTGTCGTTCATGCTGAAATTTCAACCTCCCCTGTAAATTTCCCACTTAAAAGTTTTTCTAAAATTTTTGCGTCAAACCTATTTGCAACACGAATCGCCCGTTGTAATCCGCCCATTTTTAAGGATACTTCCAAAATTTTGTTTAGTGCGAGCGAGTCATGGCTGATCCAAAAAATGATTCCATTTTCTTTATCGAAAAATTCTTCCGTGTCCCAGTCGTCTTTTAACTCCGGCTTTGTCGGTTTGAGTTCATAAGCTATTTTTGCTTTCATATTCCCATCTCCTTTTGAAATTTTTTGCTTTTTGCTTTGTGCTTTGTCGAATGCGTCTAAATCGTCGGAGTTCCAACGCCGACTCGCTCCGAGTTTGAAACCGTAGGGTAAAATACCTTTTTTGCAAAAGTTATAAACCCCTGCTTTGGTGAGTTGATACCTTGCTGCTACATCGTTTACCGTCAAAATTGCCATTTTCCCTGTCTCCTTTCTCAGTAATTTTTAGTGTTGCAGATTTTGACTCAGATGATATACTGCACTTTAGAATAAATCGGGAAGAAAATCTTGAAGATTTTTTTTCCGTTCTTTTACCCGAAAAACATCATACAGAATAAAAACAAGGAAGTCAATATCCCCTTAGAAAATTATAGACGATACGATACAAGAATATAGATAATAACTGAATTATTAGAGATAGTTAATGAAAATTTCATTATTTTTACGGATAAAATGTCCGTTCTAACGAACATAATGAACATAGATTACGCAAGTCTTTTTATATAAGAATGGTTCTTCATTTATACATTGAAGTCATTATTTATAATATACTTCCTAAATTGCGAAAACATTTTTATTCCCTTTTATCTGCATTTTCTGTATATTAAGATACCCCCGCATGGGCGGGGAATAAAATGGACAGATACAAAGAAAATCTACCCTGATAGGATCACCCCCGCATTAGCGGGGAACCAAAAACTCAATAATTTTTAATCACTTCTTTTTGAGAAAGTAACACATCGATATAAATCTCTAACACATCATGCGAGTCTTATGCATCAATGGATATCACCTTAAAACAATATTCTGGAAAACTTCCTTGCTTTCAGGTGTCTCACAATATGCGTTAAGAGCGTCTACTACAATAGCTGACATGGATTTTGATTTTGCACTGCTTAAAATGGATAATTTCATATGTAACTCACTTGTAATAGCGACTGTAATAACCCGTTTGCGTTCTGATTCTGTCATAGTA
>JAFSKE010000032.1 GCA_017449135.1 Synergistaceae bacterium | reverse complement strand
TTCAGGGTCTCTCGATTAACGGGAAGCCCTGAAATTTTATTTTTTGTAAGCATCACCACGAGGGCTGATTGAAACAACGCTGATTTTTATTTCATTTTCAAATATAAGAAAAATTACTCGCCATTCTCCAACCCTCAATCTCCATTCAGGTCTTCCGTGAAGCGGTTTAATGTCTAATTCTTTTTGATGAGGGCCATATTTCAATTTATCAATAGCATCTGAAATTCGCAATCTTTGAGGCTTCGGAAGTGAAGTTAAAACTTTCAAAGCCTTATGTCCAATGGATATATCCCAAATCATGGTATTTCTGCCAGAATTTTTTTTGCTTCTTCCCAAGAAATCATCGTGCCGTTTTTCATATCTTCATACGCTGAGTCAAGCTGCTCAACTTCATCATAAGTCAACGGCGGCTCATCATCGATAAAATTTCTAACGTTGTATGCTGATTTTTTATGTTCCAAAATCGCAGGCATAAAATTTATCCTTCTCCTTTGTATTTACAGCAAATCTCCCCTGATTATATCTTCAAGGCTTTGACGTTCGACAACTAATTTTGCATTGCCGTTTTCAACAAAAATTACTGCGGGTCTTTGAAGTTTGTTATAAGTGCTTGACATGCTGAAGGTATACGCTCCCGAATTATAAATTGCGATTATGTCTCCGGCTTCGAGTTTCATAATTTTTGCTCCGTCAATCAAAATATCTCCGGACTCGCAGCATTTCCCGACAATATTAACGTGTGTTCCTCCGTCTCTGTCATATGCAGGTGCTGCAGGGTCTTTCACAGCAACGGCCTCATATTCCGCCTGATATAACGCAAATCTCGGATTATCCGCCATTCCTCCGTCAACTGCAATATATGTCATTTTCGGAAGTTCTTTAATGTTTTCAACTTTGTATAACGTTATTCCGGCTTCGGAAATTATCCAGCGTCCCGGCTCAATAACTGCTCGTGGGATTTCAAGATTATATTTTTTGCAGTTCTCGTGTAATAATTTCATCATGGGCTCAGTAAAAGTTTCAGATTTCACCGAAGGCACCGAAGGATTTATAACAGCCCCGAAACCTCCGCCGAAATTTAATTCGTGAGTCGTGAAATTAATTTTTTCCTTTAATTCCTTCATCACTTCAATGATTTTTTCAAGGCTTTTAACGTGGTCGTCAGGATCAAATAACTGTGAGCCGACATGAAAATGTAATCCCCTTAAATCAAGATTTTCGCTCGACATAGCATATTTAATTGCCTTTACAAGCATTGAATTTTCACTGACTTCAAAAGGCATTCCGAATTTGCTGTCAGTTTGTCCAGTTGAAATATATTTATGAGTATGTGCATCAACTCCGGGTGCTACACGAATTAAAATTTTCTGGATTCTGTTGTTATCTTTTGCAGCTTTTTCGATGATTTTCAATTCGTCAGGGTGATCAACAATTATTCGTCCGACTTTGTTTTTAACGGCGTAATTAATTTCCTCATGGCTTTTAGCGTTTCCGTTCATTTCGATTCTTTCGGCAGGAAAACCGGCACTTAATGCAGTGTACAATTCTCCGAGCGAAACAACATCAAGGCCTATACCTTCATTTTCGATTAATTTTGCCATTGAACGTGTCAAAAATGCTTTGCTTGCATATCTGACTCTCGTATTTTCCCAACGGTTTATAAATGTATCCCTTAATTCCTGACATCGTGATTTTATAATTGAAGTGTCGTAAACATATAAAGGCGTTCCGAACTTTTCGGCTAATTCCTGGCAGTCAACTCCGCCCCATTTTAAGTTTGAAATTTTCCCTCACTCCTTATAATATTAATCATGAAAATTATAATATGAAATGGAAATTATGAAAATGATAACGCTGTCTGATTGGGAACAAAAAAATTTTATTCACTCCTCACACACTCCGGGAATTACCGTGATTTTTCCGTCGAGAGAAATTTATTTTTCGCCGGAATTGTTGAACGTCATGAGGCTTGAAAATTCAACATGCCCGAAAACTTTAGATCAATGGTACGAATTGTGCCACCCTTCAGATCATTCTGTGATTTCAAAGCTCGAAAATATTATTTACGGCCATGAAATTTATTTTTCGATTTCAAGAAAATTATATTGCGGAGACGGTGTTTATAGAAATTTCAGATTAGATGCCTTTATTCAGAGAAATTCAGACGGCAGACCGGAAAAATTAATCGGAAATGAAATTCTTGCTTTAAGTGCATGGCTTGAAAGTTCAAACGAAGGCGACAAAATTATCTGCGATGACAAAATCCTTGAGGCCGTGAGAGTTCAGGGAGTTATGACGTTAAATAATTTAAGCATGATTGAAGATTTGCAGAACGAAAATTTAAGGTTGAGACGTGAAATTCAACGCAGGATTTTTTGTGCAGCACCTTCCGAAATTATTTTGCCTGATTCTGACGATTCAGAATTATTTTTCGCAAACATAATCGAAAATAATATCGATTCAGCCTTGAATATTTTAATAGGAAACAATCAGCTGAAATCATTAAAACGTTCTCTTAGAAATGAAAATATTGTTGTGGGAGTTACGGGGCTTTCGGGCAGCGGAAAATCAGAGCTTGTAAATTCTTTAATCGGCGAAAAATTAATTCCCGAACACACGGAAATTCCGATTTTCATAACTGAAGGAGAGACAAAATCATCGAAAATTTTTTATCAGGACGGACGGCTTGAAGAAGATTCGATTTTGACACCGTCATACATTAAAACCCTCAAAGACGTTTCAAGGATTGAAATCACAATTCCAGGTGCTTTAATTCCGAAGGGAGTTTGTATTGTTGATTCGCCGAATAAAAATATTCTGCCTGAATTTGATTTTGTAATTTATGTAATCCCTATAAGGTCATGTCTTAAAAATTCAGATTTAGAATACTTGCGGGCAATTACAAGCATTAACGAGAATATAATTTTTGTGTTGTCTCAAATTGATTTAGAACGTGATGATTTTGAGGCGGGAAAATTAATCTTCACAACGTCCGATAAAATTAAAGATAATATTCACGGTTTAGAGTCTGAAATTCAAAAATATCTCGACATTAACGCAAAAATTATTCCAGTTTCGGCCAAGAATGCACTCGAAAAATTTTACGATAAAAATTCTGATTCATGGGCAGAGTCAAACATTGAAAATCTCGTAAATTACATAAAACCCATAGGCGAAAATTCATTTATTAAGGGACTAAATTTAAGAACCGAGAGAGCATTGAAAATCATTGAGAACACCGAAATAAAAACTTCGTTAAGCTGGAAAATTCAAGATGTCATGGAAAATTTAAGAAATATTATTCCTCCGTCTGCCCCCTCCGTCTCTTCGAGACACCTCCCCGCAAGCGGAGAGGCAAAATTCAGCTCTACCGTAAATGTTGGCACGAAAAATTTATTATCATCTTTAATAATGTCAATGAAAGAACGTGATTTCAAAACTAAATTCTTTGCCCTCCAATCATTCGCAGGGAAACGAAAAGCCGTGTTGTTAAGTGCTGACAAAATCCAAAGCCTGAAATTATTTTCACGACTCGCTCACAACATAAGAAGTGAAAATTTATCCGAAGGTCTTGCAGCTTCAAAAGATTGGTTATATTCCGGAAACGATGAGCCTTTTGAATGCGTTAAAATTCAATCGCTGGGTTCTGACGAAGAAATTTTAATCGCTCCTTCTGATTATAATATTGATAGTGATTTTAACTGGCGTACAATTCTGAATAAATATATTCCTGTTGTCAGCGTTGACCTTGCAAGAATCGACTCGGGGCTTTCAGATTTAGCAAATTCACCGTATATAACCGAGCTTGCTTTTACAAAATGGATTTTGACATTCGGGAACGCAGGATTATTTGACACTCGGCAGGAGGAACTTAAAAACGACATTCCCGAACTCATTAATAATTTTATTGAGAATAACGGCCTAAAAACTCCGGATTACTTTATATTTGAAAATTATAAAATAATATACGAAGGTGAAAAATAATTTAATGAATAACATACGAAATTTTTGTATCATAGCTCATATTGATCACGGAAAATCTACGCTTGCCGACAGATTATTAGAATCTACGGGGACTATAGCTAAGCGTGAAATGAAAGCTCAAATTCTTGACAGTCTCGCACTTGAAAGAGAACGGGGAATTACGATTAAATTAGTTCCTGTCAGAATGGATTACAAAGCTAAAGACGGAAAAAATTACGTTTTGAATTTAATCGACACTCCCGGCCATGTTGATTTTGCTTATGAAGTTTCAAGGTCTCTCGCAGCGTGTGAAGGTGCATTATTGGTTGTTGACGCTTCACAGGGTGTTGAGGCTCAAACCGTAGCAAATGCTTATCAGGCTATCGAACAGGGATTGGAAATTCTGCCCGTGATTAACAAAATCGATTTGCCGTCAGCAAGACCAGATAACGCAAAACAGGAAATTTCCGACGTTGTTGGACTTGATGCCGATGATGCAGTTTTGACGAGTGCAAAGACAGGCGAGGGAGTTGACGAAATACTTGAAAAAATCGTAAACGAAATCCCTGCTCCCAAAGGCGATGAGAATGCACCGCTGCAGGCTTTAATATTCGATTCTGTTTATGATAATTATCGAGGCGTTATTTGTTATGTCAGAGTCATGAACGGAAAAATTAAATCCGGACAAAATATTTTATTCATGGCCAATAACATAACTTATCCCGTTGATGAAGTCGGAGTCTTTAAGCCCGGTTTCACTCCCGTAAATGAATTAAAAGCCGGTGAAGTCGGTTACATCACTGCAAGCATTAAAACACTCGCCGAAGCACAAGTCGGAGATACAATCACTGACGCTGACAATCCCGCTAAAAATCCCCTGCCGGGTTACAAAAAAGTTAAAAGCGTTGTTTTCTGCGGATTTTATCCTGTTGAACGTGATAATTACCCTCAATTAAGGGACGCACTCGAAAAATTATGTCTTAATGACTCTGCCGTAACTTATGAACCCGAAAGTTCGGAGGCTTTAGGATTTGGATTCAGATGCGGATTTTTGGGTCTGCTTCATATGGACGTTGTGAGGGAAAGACTTAGAGAGGAATATAACGTCGAACTTGTCGCAACTTCACCTAACGTAATTTATGAAATCGTAAAATCTTCGGGCGAAGTTATCGAAGCTCACAGGCCGTCAGATTTTCCCGATCCTTCAGAGATAACGGAAATCCGTGAACCATTCATAAAACTTTCGGTCTTTATGCCTTCGGAATATACGGGGCGTGTAATGCAGTTAGTGCAGGACAAACGGGGAACTTATAAATCAATGGATTATCTGACTCCCGAACGTGTCAGGCTTGTTTATGAAATGCCGTTATCAGAATTTATTGTAGACTTTCACGACAAATTAAAATCTCAGACAAGGGGATACGCTTCACTTGATTATGAGTTAATCGGACTTAAAGCCAGCGAACTTGTGAGAGTTGATATTCTTGTTAATGGCGAAGCAGCTGACGCATTTTCGTTTGTCTGTCATAAAGACGCAGCATATAATCGGGGTCATGCTGTCGTAACGAAATTGAAGGAATTAATCCCGAGTCAGTTATTTGAAATTCCGATTCAGGCTTCAATCGGTCGAAGGGTAATTGTCAGAGTAAACGTTAAAGCACTCCGCAAAGATGTTTTGGCGAAATGTTACGGAGGCGACATAACGAGAAAAAGAAAATTGCTTGAAAAACAAAAAGAAGGCAAAAAACGAATGAAACAGATCGGGAAAGTTGCAATACCTCAAGAGGCATTTTTAGCTTTTATGCAGGTTGATAACGGCGAATGATTTAATCTCTCTGCCTCTCCGTGTGCGGGGAGGTGGGGAAAATCGGGGGCTTTACGTTATTAATTATTTCTGCTAAAATTCCTGCGTTTTTGAATTGTTACAATATTTACATTAATTTTAAGGAGGCATTTTATTTTTATGAAGCGTAATAAACTTTTCACATTCACGTTATTATTTTTGTGCGTGAGTTTTTTTTTAACTTGGGGGGGGTACAGCCCTCGCTGCAAATTCATGGTATGTTGTAAGCGGTGATACAGGCAATCAAATTAAATATTATAAAGATGAGAACGCAACAACATATTCAAATAACTGGAGCAGTGCAGATTCTTCAACAAACACTGCAAACGACCTCAATACATTTTTGAGCAACGATGTTCAAGTCGGCGACACGGTTTACATCAAGGAAGGCACATACATATTATCAGGGCAAATTGATTTATCTTCTAAACTTCTTCACCTTTACGGCGGATTTGACGGCACTGAAACAACTTCATCAGATCGCAATTTTGAAACAGGGACAATACTTGACGCTGATGCAAATAGTAGAGTTCTCAAAATAGAGACCGCCTCGACGATTGACGGCTTCACGATAAAGGGCGGATATTGCGACGGTGATGATAGCGACGGCGGCGGCATTTACATTAGCTACAGCAACCCGATAATCACAAACTGCACCATTACTGGCAATAATACTAATAATGGATACGGCGGCGGCATTTACATTAGCTACAGCAACCCGATAATCACAAACTGCACCATTACCGGCAATAATGCTAACGGCAACACCAGCAGAGGTGGCGGCATTTGCATTGAAAACGGCAGCCTAACAATCACAAACTGCACCATTGTGAATAATACAGCATCAAACAATCAAGGACACGAAATTTGTGTAAATAGCGGTGTTACAGCATACATAAAAAATACATTAATCTGGAATGACGAATTTAATAATGCGATTTATCCCGGCGGTACAATAAGTTACGATCATTGTGCGTATCCCAATGCTGACACTACAACGAATGGTAATGTTAATTTAAGTAACCTACCTTCTCTCGTATCGTCTGACAACGGCTTGTATTTAGCGAAAAATAATGTTGCTCTTCGTAATACTTCCATCATATTCGGAGGAGTGAAAGACAACACAACCCCATTGTTTGACCAACGCGGAAAAAGGCGTGGAAATCCATTATCGAGTTCGGCAATGTCGATCGGTGCAATCGAATTTTACCCGGTTTTCAGCATTGACATCACGGGCGGAACTGAAATTAACACAACGTACGGTACATCGAAAACATTAACATTTAACAACACCGTTGCGAGTCTTGATA
Source organism: Synergistaceae bacterium (assembly GCA_017449135.1). Classification (GTDB taxonomy): domain Bacteria; phylum Synergistota; class Synergistia; order Synergistales; family Aminobacteriaceae; genus JAFUXM01. Next base: position 9,232 of record JAFSKE010000032.1, on the reverse strand, counting down.
ATGAACCTATGGCAGATTACGATAACTTAAACTTAACGAGAGAGTACAATGTTACTTGGAGCGTTGAATCCGATGTTTCTACAATTTCAATTAGTGACGGAGTTTTGACAGTCGGAAACACAACCCCCGCAGGAACTTACACCGTAACCGTAAAAGCTCAGGCAGAAGCAGTAATTTACAATACGATAATTACATCGAACACGGCCTCAAAAGTTGTTACCGTAACAGTTGCGAAGGGGAATATTTCGTTAGATTTGAAAAAGGCGAAAGATTTACCCGGCGGAACGGTTGACACGGCATATTCGAGCGTGAAACTTTCGGAATATTTCACTGCGACATCGACACTGAACACAGCAGCGATTGCATGGTCAATTAGCGGAACATTGCCCGACGGTTTAACGTGTACTGACGGCACGATTTCGGGAACACCGACAAAGGCAGGAACTTTTAATTTTAATGTTGTAGCTACGGCGACGGCTGAAAATTATAACGATGTCAGCAAAGATATTACAGCGTCAATCACGATTGCGGAGAAAGAACAAGAAAAACAAGAAGAGCAAAAAGAAGAAACAGATACTCCCTCTGCACCGACTCCCGCAGATCCGACTCCCGAATCAGCAGAGCCAACCCCTGTCCCGGTAAATCCGACTCCGGTATCAAACGAGCCTTCACACGGACAAAAAACTATTGTTGACACAATCACGATACCTGAAAGCGGAATTGACGGCCTGACATCTGAAGATAAAGCGAATGTTAAGACATTAATTTTGACGAGTGTTAATGATTTGTCGAAAATTGACCCCGAAGTGTTCAAACAGCTTACGACAGTACAAATATCGAAGGAAGCATTGATTGAGAACAGCAACGTTGATTTAAGCGGACTGCCTTCGACGGTGAAAACGTTTATAATCAGCGAAAACAGCAGCGTAAAATCTTTGAGCGTAAAAAATAATTCATTGACAAAGGTTGAGGCTGAAAAATGCGTTGCCCTTGAAAGCGTTGATATTTCAGGGAACACGACAATCGAAACGATTAATATTAAAGGCTCCGGAAGTGTAACAGTTTTCAAAGCAAACGACTGCACGAATTTGAAATATATTGACTGCTCGGAATGCAATTTATCGGACTTCGACATCAACAACAGCGTAAACCTTGTGAGCGTTGATTGCAGCCATAACAGACTTTTGACGCTTGATTTACCTGATGAGACATTCACACAGCTTGGTAACTTAAACTGCATAAGTCAGGAATTAGGGAATTGGCGTTCGACAGTAAAATTAAATTTCGATGAATTTGTGAAGAGTCCTGATTTAAGCGTTGACGTAACGATTTCGGCGAGCGAAATAAACGGGATAAAAACTTCTGATTTATCAAAAGTAACAAACTTAGTTCCTTACGACGTGAACGGAAATTTGATAAGCTATTCAATCGACAATGACGGAAACATAATATTTGACAGCAAACCCGATAAATTCATGTATAACTACAACACGGGTTATAAAAATCAAATTATGGACGTTACAGTTTATGCAGCGGACGAAAATTCGCTTGGCGACAGCGGGAGTGGCTGCGGGGGCTGTAATTCAGCGTTCGGAATGTTATCATTAAGTGCGTTAGTATTGTTAATTTTTGCGAAACCGACGAAAAGGAAAAATTTATGAACGGATTATATATCCATGTTCCGTTTTGCGAAAGGAAATGCGGATATTGCTCATTCTACAGCGTAGCAGGGCGTGAACATGAAATTGATTCATGGCTTGATGCGCTGGAATTGGAGGCTGCCTCTCCGTTTTGCGGGGAGGTGCTTAACACTTTATATATTGGCGGTGGAACTCCTACAATATTAAATATTTCACAATGGAAAAAGCTATTTGAAATCATAAACCGTAATTTCAATCTTGAAAACTTAATCGAGGCAACAGTTGAAGCGAATCCAAATTCACTTGACGATGAAAAATTAAAAATTCTTGCCGACAACAAAATTTCAAGAATCAGTTTAGGCGTTCAGAGTTTGAATGATGATGAGTTAAAGATTTTAGGGCGTTTGCATGATTCATATAAGGCGTTAAAAGCAATGGAGGCCGTGAAAAAATTTAATTTAATGTTGAACTGCGATTTAATTTTTGCGATTCCCTCGCAGACTTTGAAAACATGGTCAAAATCTTTGAAGGGCGTGTTAAATTTTGCGGATCACGTTTCGACTTATCAATTAACGTTAGAGCCCGAGACTCCATTAGGGAAAAAATACAAAAATTCCGACTTAAACGAAGACGGTTATAAATTTTACAGATATGTGCAGTATTATCTGCCGAAAAAAAATTTTATTCAGTACGAAATCTCAAATTTTGCTCCCGAAGGCAACGAATGCAGACATAATTTATTATACTGGAATCACGATAATGTAATTGGTTTAGGTGCTTCGGCGGTGAGTTACATTGACGGCGTTAGAATCAAAAATCCCGACAATCTCGAAAAATATTTAACTCATGATTACGTCAGGGAATTTGAAAATTTAAGCGGACACGAAAAATCAATCGAGCTTGCAATATTACAATTACGGACAAAATACGGAATAAAAATTAATGAGACTTTACCCGAAATAATCGAAAAGTTAAATTCAATGCCCGAAGATTTATTTATAAAGACACCTGAAAGAATTTCGCTAAGTAAACGAGGAATGAGGCTTGGAAATTCAATATGGTGCGAATTAATAGATTTGTGATAGAATAAATAAATCCGGCTCAATGCGGCGGGAATTTGTGAAATGTGTCAGGTTCGGAAGAAAGCAGCACTAAGCAAAATTTCTCGGGTGCCATTGAATACCGGATATTTTTATGTTTACCCCTCCGGTACTGCGTACCACCTCCCCGTAAAACGGAGAGGCATTGATTGAGCAAAAAAAGTCTCCCCTTGTTAAGGGGAGATGTCTCGAAGAGACAGAGAGGTTACAAAAACGTGAAAATTATTTCTTTCTTCTCACTAAATACAATCCCAAAGTCAACGCAAGAATTGAGATTCCTGAGTTACAGCCTCCACCGCTTCCACCAGTTGAACCTTCTGAATCGGCTGCAACTACGGGCGTGTAATCTGCTGATGTCATGTATGCAAAAATTTCAACCTGTTTGTCGGAAGATACTACGCTTGTTTCTTTTCCGTTTGCGTCAAGAAAGACTGCGTTATCGTCATCGCTGTCTGCCGAACTTTCGACTGACTCCGAACTGTTTGATAACATTCTCATTGCGTGCCAGTAAATATTCATTCCTGCGTCAAGCATTGAAAGGTCATCAACAATAAACACGAAAATTCCGGGCTTTTTAACCTTGAAGTGTCCGAGAATTGCGGCGGCTTGATGTCCGTGTCTTGATTGAACGTCCGAAGCAACCGAAGCTCTATCAATGTCATTCGATGAAATTTCTACTGCAGTTGTGTCGTTGATGTCGAAAATGTCCGCACTGTCAAGAATGCTTCCCAATGATGAAAGATATGTTTTCATGATGTCTCGGATTTCTTTTTTGACAGTATCGCTCGTTAAATCACGTTTCGATGATTTCGGAGCAACAATTTTTGACTCAACTTTCCTCATTCCTTGAGTTGTGCCGTTGCTGTTTTCATTTGTAGGATTGCTGGTATTTTGAGAAACTGCGTCCGAACCGTTATAGACAAAAGTTTTCTCCGCAAGTGTCGTCATGAATGCTGCAACATCGGTCGTTAAATTCGGGATTTCATATTTTCCTGTCGATGAATTTAACGCAGCAACCCAAACTTCGCGAGGTGTTGCAACTTGAGAACTCGTTGACGAACCGAGAGTTATTGTTGTCATTCCTGCGGCCTTAGCTGTTAATTTTGTTTTCACCGACATTCCCGAAGTTGAAAGTGTTTCAACGCCTAAGACATCAGAATTTCCGACAAAAACAACAGGGCTGTCCATTGAAGCGGCTTTGAGGGTAATTGTCTTTGTATCTCCGACATACATTACGAGCGGGAGATCGTTTGAGGCAGTATCCCATGTGAATAAATTATTTTCGCCTGACGAAGAATTTTCGCTGACAGGCTGGAAATATGATGTGTATGTAACTCCGTTTTTAACGTATTCAACGCTGATATTCTCTAAAATATTTCCGGGAACGTTAATAGCAACTGTTCCTGTTGTTGTTTTGAGAGTTTTTAAGAGTGTTTCGTTGTCAAGATAATATTTTGCTTCGCCATAGCCATGTATATTAAAATTAACGTCAACCGATGAAATATCCGACAGTGAAGAGACTTTGTTATTGTCAGCGTCAACGAAAGACCATTCAAAGCTGTCAATGTTCAAACCTTTTTTGTTAAGTTTGACGTAAGGGTGAACAGAGGTTTTTTGCTCGCTTGGTGAAAGTATATCTTTTACTGATAACGTGTAACTTCCGCTTGTGTTGACTCCGCTTGGAAATTCCCAAGTGATTTTGTCGCCGAGTAATAATTGATCGCTTCTGAATTTGATTTTTGCCGTTACAGTAGTATTACCTTCTTCATCTGTTACATCAGAAACTATATTTTTATAGCTCCAGCGAATATCGCCCGAATCAATCACGGAATTATTTTTATACATATAAATTTTGCCGTTAAATATTCCTTGACGTTCCATGTCGTCAATTTCCGATTCTTGAGCGACTTCGATTGTATCCTCACGTTCAAATTGGAATGAAACATATTTTTTGTCGTCATTCATTCTCGTGTAGTAATAAGGTTCGTTGCCTGCGATGTAACCGTAAAGTTCGGCAGCACAGATTTTTGTTACTTTGATGTCAGAGGATTCGCCTTCGTATTTGGAAATGGTGTCATCGTTTGTTGTCGTTGTGTTGTTGCTTACGTTAACCCCTCTGGTTTTCCACACAAATTTTTCTTCGCCGTCTGCAACATTCTTTTTCTCAAACACGAAATTAATTCCGGTACTTCCTTCAGTCTTGCCAGTTAGCGTAAATGAAATCGTATCGGCAGGCGTTAAAGTTGTCGGGGTTACGCTGACAACATTTTCATTTAGAATAACAATATTTACTGAATTTAATTCGCTTATGTTTTTCAAATTTTCCTTGACAGTAACTGACTCGCCGGGTTTAACAGTGTATGATGTATCAGGATCGTCGAAGTATCTGTCATCGTAATCCATCTCTATTTCATCGCCAAATTCCCACCTGTAAGTCATATTATTGCAGGTGTAGCGTATGTTATTAATATCAAAACTGCAACTTCCGCTTGTTGTCCCGTCTGCGGGCTGCGACATTCCTACATTAGGGTCGATTTCGTTAATTACTATGTCAGTGATTCCAGTCGGAGTTACTTTGGTTAAGGTGTTGCCTGAAACTTTTACAAAATACCAGTTGTATTTATATTCGCCGTCTTGTTTATCATATTCACGTTCAAAGCAAGGCACGAAATTTTCAAGTTGTTTCGCAGTATTCATGACGTAACTTGTATTTGAAAATTCAAGCGGGGCACAGGCAAGATTTTTTCTTGAATCGCCTTCAAATTCCCACCACATTTTTGCGTCCGTGAAATCTTCAAAGTCAATATTTCCTACGAAGTCCTTGCTGTTTTTAGCGTTGGCCGTGTCATATTTTGAACTGACCGCATACAAATAAAATTTTGTTCTGTCAGTTTCAGGGCGAAGAAGAGCAAAAATTTCCGAGACAGTACCCTTTTTAACTCCCAAATATGCCTTTTCAGCATTTACTCCCGTACCGTCAATACTGAAATTAACGCCGTCGAATTTTGCTGAAGGATAATAAGGTTTCTCTTCGAGTCTTTTCACGGTTGACATGTAAACGTAAATATTTGCTTTTAATCCTGTTGAATTTGTCCCGCTCGTTGCAGGAATCCCGACTTCGATTTCACGAATGAAATCTCCGAAGTTAGGAATGCAAAGTTTTAAGGTTGTCCGCCCGTTTGCCGCGCCTGTTGCCTTAAATGTTGCAGTTGAAGGAGTGTTGAGAGTTCCCTTTGAGACTTTTACATCTGAAATTGTCAAAACTTTGTCATTCACAGCTACTGCATAACCAAATTCGGAAGCACTTGGAAGCGAAATATATGAAGGGAATCCGATCGTGAATGTTTTTGACTCGCCGACAGGAATATTCACGGGCATTTTGTCGAGTGCAAGATCGCCGAAATCAATATTTTTGAAAATGTCATTGTTGAATGTCCAAGAATATTTATCGCCGTTATTGTAATACGAAACAACAATCGAGGGTATGTCATGGTAAGTACGATTGACCTCAATAGTCTGCGTTCCTGTGAATTTTCCGCTAAAATTTTTTTCTTCCCCGCTAAACGAGATTTTAACGTCCTTAACACCTGATGAGTCGAGAACAGTACCCAAAGCGTTTAACTTTCTGAAAGAAACTTCAATAACATCTAATGAAGTATCTTCCCCCATTGCAATTTTCACGTAAGGTACGATTTCGTCTGTTGCAATGCTCTTTGAGACAACATCGCCTTTGTTCGGGATTTTGTAACTTCCAACGAGAACGTCAGGAGATGTCGCAAGATTCCACATGACTCTTTTGCCGTATAATTTCGTTTTTTCTTCGTAGAAGTCATACGGAATTAAATCATTTACATCAAATGAAGTTTTCTTGCTGTATATACTGCTTGGGAAAAGCTGATCGTGTTTGCCCGAACTTGTATTGCTGCTGTCTTCCGCAAGAATCAAAGTACCTTGTGGGAGTCTGACGTTAGATTGTTTTGAATTTGTTTTCCCTACAAAATAAAAATCTTCGGGTTTCGATTCAAAACTTTTGATTCCGCCGTAATACAAATCAGAACTTGCATTGAGACTCACGTTTGAATTTGGCGTGTAAGTCCTGCGAATGCCGAACTCGGAGAAGGGATTAGTAGTAAGTCCGAAGGCTGCACAGGGCATTATGACCAATGACAAAACCGTAAGCCATAAAACAAACTTGCGCATAAAAAAACCTCCTATTAAATAAAATTAATAAATAAAAATACTGAAAAATTGCTACGTAATTAATAATACCCCCTACCCTCTGAAAGTCAAGATTAAAGTTACAATATTTGAGGCCGATAAATAATAACGTGAAGGCATGGAAGCCGAAAATAAAATTGCAAGGGAATGCAGCACAGAGTTAAAAATATAGAAAAAAATTTTTGAGAGACGGGGTAACCCGTTGGCAGGAGGCTTATATAAAATGAGGATTTATCACAACATACCGGCACTAACAGCGTATAATTCGTTAAACAGTACGAATAACGCAATGGAAAAGACCATAGAAAAACTTTCAACAGGTCTCAGAATTAACTCGGCAGCAGATGACGCAGCAGGCTTCGCAATCAGTGAAAAAATGCGTTCACAGATTTCCGGACTCGAAATAGCAATCAGAAACACTCAGGACGCTACATCAATGCTTCAGGTTGCGGAAGGTGCTCTCGGCGAAACTAACTCAATGCTTCAGAGAATGCGTGAACTTGCTGTGCAGGCTTCAAACGATACTTTAACATCACAGGACAGAAGCTATATTCAGCTTGAAATTGACCAGCTTGCAGATCAGATTGACAGAATCGCAAAGACGACTCAATTTAACAAAAAGAGATTACTTGACGGAAGTTCAGCGGGTATTACGTCATCAAGCAATTTGAACGTCAAGGCATATGTAAACGGTTCACTTCGTGAGATTGACCAGTTCGGACAGAAAAAATCATTTGAAGGAAACTACAGAATCAGAATCAACGTTGATCCTAATCAAACAGGTTCAGGACAGGTTCAGAAATCTTCGGTAATGACGATTAAACACCCGAATGTTATTACTGACGTTTCAAAGAATGAAGAAAAAGGAATTACAGCCGTTGAAGTCAACAATCTTCCCGCAGCAAATTACACTGTAGGTACAGCCGCAGCAGCTTTCGCCGATGCCGAAGCAGGACAGGTAACAGGTGCTTATGGTTTCCATACGACTGATTCCACAACCGGAGATGAAACTCAGGTTAAAGCAGGAGACATCGGGAATTACTTTGAATTTACTCTTGGTACAGGAGATAACGCTCCCCAGAATAACGCAAGCATTTTGTTTACTGTTTCAAAGATGACAGGCGACGAAACAAACGGAAGTGTCGTTCTTACTGCTCAGGCAAACATTCTCAAAACCGACGGAACAGTTGAAAGCAGAACGATGGACAACATCACTCTGAAAATCAAAAATGACGGTTCAACTGCAACAGCAACCACAGTTGATTTAACGGAATTACTTGCTGAAAACGAAGGCTTCACCGATGACGGAAGAGTAACAGGAATTACCGGACGTTTTGGTCTCAGTCTTGCGGATACAGGTGCTTTCAAAGATTACGGCGTAGGAAGCAAATTCGTTTACAACATTGCAGGTGCTGGAACTGCAAACGGCGGAACTGACGGAGCAACTGATACTATGGCTGACTTAGGCGTAACAATCGTGGGAGATCAGGATCTTGACTGGCCTGACGCATGGTATAGCAACACGGGAACTGAAATTGCCGAAATCAACGATGCTTACAGATACACGAAATCGAATTATAAATATTCTTCGGGAACTGAAATGCCCCTTGTTTCACAGCCGATTCACTTTAACATCAGCACGACCAACGCACAAAACAAGGATTTGCATTTTAGAACGTTCTTCTTAAATTCTGAAAATGGTACGGTTTATGACAGTGATATTATTCTCACGACAAGCGAAGATTTCAACTTAGACAGAATCACCGAACCCGGAACAGATGAGCTTGCAAGTTTCACGGCGGCCTACATCGGAAAAACTGCAACAGGCGACACAAAGTTAAGAGACCTTAACACATTCTGGAACAGTTCGGGAGTTTTCTTGCTTGACCAGCCAAAGACAATAACCCTTACTCAGGGAGACGGAACCAGCACGAGCGTTACACTTTATGCAACTGATACTCTTAACGAGTTAAAGACGAAATTCAATGACGCAATCGCAAACGGTTTGGGACAGGCGAAATATTTAACCGAAGGAACAGACGCAAGTAAATTCTGCACATTCGTTGAGAAACAGCAGGGAATTGATATGCCTTCTCAGGGACTTGAGACAGTTGCAGGAACATTTATTTTCCGTTCGCTTCTTGCAGGTTCGGCAGGCGATATAACGTTCAGCGGAGACGAAGATTTAATTAACACTCTTGCATTTAACGTTGTACAGGAAAGCTCAACAACGGCATATATCGCATCAATTTACGATGCACACACAGGAATCCC
>JAFSKE010000031.1 GCA_017449135.1 Synergistaceae bacterium | reverse complement strand
GAAGCTGAGAAAATCGGAAGTTTCTGACCTCTGACCATTGGGTTTAATCCGTCAATCGTTGAAATTCCCGTCTGTATAAATTCCGAAGGGAAATCACGTGAAAACGGGTTCATAGGCATTCCGTTAATGTCAAGATTCTGTTCTGCAATTAACGGAGCTCCGCCGTCAATGGGTTCACCGCGTCCGTTAAAGACACGTCCAAGCATATCCTTTGAAACGGGAAGGGTTAAAACTTTTCCGACGAAACGAACTTTTGTATCTTCGTTTTCAATTCCCGAAGTTCCCTCGAAAACCTGTACTAATGCTCTGTCGCTTTCGATTTCAAGAACTCTTCCCCTGCGTCGTTCACCGTTTCCTAAAGTAATTTCGACAAGTTCATCATAACGAACGTCCTGTGTTTTTTCGACCATCATAAGAGGGCCTGAAATGCTTGATATTGTCCTATACTCTTTAGGCAGCATTCGTATCACCTCCGACAGGTATTAATGAATTAACCTGCTCTTTAATCGTGTCATCGAGTTTGTCAATCTGGGCAATATCTTTTTCCTCAAGATAACGCATTCTTGCAATCTGTTCACGAACCGGCAAATTAAATAATTTGTTCATTGCAGCACCTTTGTGAAGTGCATCAAGTCCGGCATGGTGGAAATTAATAATCGTCTTCAACATCTTAAACTGTTTGTCCATTGAAGCATAAGTGTCAACTTCATGGAAAGCGTTTTGATGTAAGAAGTCCTCACGGAGCGATTTTGCCGTTTCCATAACCATTCGTTCATCTCTTGAGAGTGCGTCAATTCCTACAAGTCTTACGACTTCGTTTAACTGTGATTCCTGTTCAAGAAGCCCCATAGCTTCGACTCGCAAACCGCTCCACTGATCGTCGAATTTTTCGTCCCAGTAAGCGTCTAATCTGTCAGTGTAAAGTGAATAGCTTGACAGCCAGTTAATTGCCGGGAAATGTCTCTGATATGCTAAATTTGCGTCCAATCCCCAGAAAACTTTTGTAACTCTCAAAGTATTTTGTGTAACGGGTTCTGAAAGATCTCCGCCGGGAGGTGAAACAGCCCCGATAACGGTGATTGAACCTTCGCGGCCTTCTTTACCGTTTACGATACATCTTCCCGCTCTTTCATAGAAACTCGCTAAACGTGTTCCCAAGTATGCAGGGTAACCTTCTTCGCCCGGCATTTCCTCAAGTCTCCCTGACATTTCACGGAGAGCCTCTGCCCAACGGCTTGTTGAGTCTGCCATTAAAGCTACTGAATAGCCCATATCACGATAATATTCGGCCAAAGTGATTGCTGTGTAAACGCTTGCTTCACGGGCTGCAACAGGCATGTTTGAAGTGTTAGCAATTAATGTCGTTCTCTTCATTAACGGCTGTCCTGTCTGGGGGTCGTCAAGTTCGGGGAACTCTAACAAAACGTCTGTCATTTCGTTTCCTCGTTCTCCGCAGCCTACATAAACAACGATTTGAGCCTGTGCCCATTTTGCGAACTGGTGCTGAATAACCGTTTTACCTGAACCGAAAGGTCCGGGAACACACGCAGTTCCTCCGAGTGCTACAGGGAAGAATGCGTCAACAACTCTCTGCCCCGTAGTCATTGGAACATTGGGAGCAAGTCTCTGGGCAACTGGTCTGGGCTTACGAACCGGCCAACGCTGCAACATCGTGATTTCGTGTTTAGTTCCGTTGTCATTGATTACGGCTATAACGTCAACGATTGTGTGATCGCCTTTTTCGATTTTCTCGACTTTTCCTTTAATCCCGTAAGGAACCATAATTCTATGTTCTACAACTACGGTTTCCTGAACAGTTCCGAGAATGTCGCCTGCAATTACATCATCGCCGACTTTGACTTTAGGTTCAAAATTCCATTTCTTTTCACGGTCAAGAGCTGGAACGCTGATTCCACGTGAAATATAATGACTGTTAGCGGCTTTCTCGATAAGTTCCAAAGGTCTTTGAATACCGTCATAGAACTGTTCGATAATTCCGGGTCCTAATTCTACGCTCAAGGGTTCTCCTGTTGAAACAACAGGTTCTCCTGGCATTAATCCTGAAGTCTCTTCATAGACCTGAATTGATGCTTTATCTCCGTTGACTTCAAGTATTTCGCCGACAAGTCCGAGTTCGCCGATATGCACAACGTCCTGCATACTTGCGCCCTCCATACCGCCTGCGACTACAAGAGAGCCTGAGATCCTTTCTATAACTCCTTTAATTTCTTTTTTTTCAGGCATTTAATATTTTTCGCCTCCGATTAATTTTAACGTTCTGCGAAAATATCCATACCGACTGCTTTTTCAACACTGCCCCTGATTGAGGCAAGCCCCGCACCTGTTGCACCTGAAGGAGACGGAACAGGTAAAACGCTGGTATGATATTTATCGTTAATTTCTTCAACTTTGCCTGTGAACTCTACAAACAAATCTTCCTGTATAAACACTACTGCATAATCTTCTCGTGCTAACTGCTCTAATGTATCCTCGAAAGTATTACGGTTCTCGGAAGTTAATACAACGCTTTTCACTCCTACAGCCTGAAAAGGTAACACCATTTCATAACTTCCTATTGCAGCCATAGGTTTATTATCTGCCATTAGATAACAGCCTCCTTCCGAATTCTCTGTCAAGTCCTCCGGCAACACAGACTAAAGCAACTCGCATATTACGGGCTTCAGCTTCCTTTGACAGCAGGAATAATAAGACATTAGCAGGAGCGTCCATAGAGAATTTCGCATTTTCGAGGACATTTAACAAAAATTCATCAAAAGCCTTTGATACGTCCGACAAAGCAAATTTCATATCGCCCTGTTCATTGAGTGAATTTAGAACTTTTCCGATGTTAGTATACGATAAAATTCTGCCCCATGTATCCATAGGTTCATTCAACAATTTAGCGATGTCATCGGCTCTGATAGTTCCTCCGTCATGGAAAAACTGGAGAGCTTTAGACGAGTCGTATTTCATTCTTGAAAGTCTTATTGCAGCACGTAAATTCTCAGCGTCAATCTTGTTTTTGACCCAGTTTGTGATTTCCGAAACATTCAAATCTTCAGCTACTTTTAACATAGCCCTGAACATATGATGATCAATCAACAACTCGACTGCCTGAGCGTTTTTAGTCTGTTCCCATAACTGCCAGCATTGAGGAATTAAATCCGTCAATCCGTATGGCAAAAATCCATATTCTTCAGTTTCTATAGAATTTGTTAATTCGTCAGTGTCAATAGTTCCGAGCTTTGAAAGCAAATCATAGCGTCTGCCTTCAAGTTCACCGCTTCTGACCTTAAATAATCCCTTCAATAGGACTTTAAGATTATGGAAATCATAAGGCATTCTGAAAATGTCTAAAATTTCCTGATCGGGAACAAAAGATTTTAATTCTTCACATGTCGCAAGAATTTCCGAATCAATAGCTTTATCGAAATTACCTGTCGAAGAACCTGAAATCCATTGAGAATATGAAGTCTCGCCGAGTGCTTTTACAGCGTCGTCAATGCCTGTACTGTCCATAAGCCGTGAAAAAAATGCCGTATCAAGCAAGTTATTTTCCATGCCTCTTAATCTTGCTACGGTATAAACATAATTTGCTTCGGCTCTACGGTCTTTCATGATGACGACCTCCTTTACGCAAACAGCCTTTTCACTACTTCGGTCTCAATGTCAGCTCTTGTATCGGCGATTAACATATCCCACGAACAGTTAGTGTCGATTCTGTCATTTCTGAGAACAAAACCTCCAGAGATCGGCAGTTTCTCAGCTGATAAAGTCAATGATGTATTGTGAGACGCATTATAGCCGTCAATCCATCGCTGGTCTAAATGTTTTTCGTTTGTACCTACAAATACTGTTTCATTGCCTGTTGATACAGCCTGAGACATTAATTTATCGGCAAATTTAACGTATTTATCGGGAGCCATTTCGACCATTTGTTTTAATGCGGCTTCAAACGCTTCACCTAATAAACGCTGACGAACACCTAAATCAATTCTTTTAGCGTCAAGCTCTGCAACTATTTCACGTCTTCTCAAAACTTCGGGTTCTTCTTTTCCGAGTCTTGATGCGTAAGAGTCTTGAATTTCTTTGATTTCGGCATTAACTTTTCGGCTTATTTCACGAACTTTATCGTCGTTTTCGGCTTCAATAGCTTTAATTTGTGCCTGAGAATCGGCTTTGATTTTTGCTTTAATATCTGCAAGTGCCATTTTTCAACACCTGCCCGATTAGCCTACCTGAACTCCCATGAGCATTAAAATACTCGTAAGAAGAGCAAGAACTGCATAAGTCTCGACCATTGCGGGGAGAATAATTGCTTTGCCCATTGCTTCAGGCTTTTTGGAAATCATCTGAATTGATGCCGCAGAAGTTTTGCCCTGCCAGATAGCTGAATACCAGCCTACAACTGCGATCGGCAAACATGAAGCTAAAATCTGCAAACCCTGATTCCAAGTTAAATCAACTGCTCCTGCACCGCCGAGAAGTCCGAGTTTGTTAAGGACAAAGAAAGCAATAAGAAGTCCGTAAATTCCTTGTGTTCCGGGAAGAGCCTGAAGAATTAAGCATGAACCGAATTTATTGGGATCTTCAGTCATGACTCCTGCTGCTGCTCCGCCTGCAACGCCAATTCCGATAGCTGAACCGATTCCCGCAAGAGCTGCTGCCAATGCTGCCCCAAATAAAGCAAGTGAAAGACCTAACATATATTACACGTTCCTTTCAGATTAAAGATAAAAATTAATAAATTAAACAAAAACATACATAAAAACTATGCCTTCACATTTACAAATTCCTGTGAAAGCGTCAACGGTGTAAACGGTTCCCCGCCTCCACTGTAAAACTTGCCGAAAAATTCAACATACTGCAATCTCAATGGGTGAACGAATGAGCCCAAGATGTTAATAGCAATGCTGAATATATGGCCTCCTACGATTACTACGATTGCTACAAGCCAGCCTACATATGGAATATCAGCAGCAAGCCCTCCGAGTAAGTTTATAACCATTCCGATGACTGCCGAACCGAAACCCAAAGCTAACAATCTGCTGTAGCTTAAAATATCGCCGAGATATGACGTTGAGCCGTATAAAGCAAGAAATCCCGAAATTATTTTGTTGAAAATTCCAGGTTTCCCCTTGCCTGCGTAAATGAAAATTATAATTGCTCCGAGAATCGCCATGAACTGCCCGATCTGCACGAAATGAGGCGGCAACATTCCTCCCATTCCTACACCTAAGAGGCATAATCCCACGATTAACAGGAACCATGAAATATCATTTCCGATTGCGTCGATGAATAATTTTGATTTCATTTTTTCATACGCAGCAATTAACAAGCCGAACATCAAATGAATTACTCCCAATAATAACGAAATTCCTAAAACCTGCATCGGATTCGTCATCGGGTCAACAAGCATTAAAGAATTTTTCAACGGTATCAGGAACGGTATAAAACTGTCGATGAAATTCCCAAAGAAACTTCCCGAAATTACGCCGTAAATGAAAGTTGAAACTGAACACAGTAAAAATAACCTTATAAAATCCTTAACGCCTAACGAAATTTTTTTGTACTTCTTAAAGACGTACATAATCGCCCCGAAAACTACAAGAGCATATCCGGCATCGCCTAAACACATTCCAAAGAAAATCCAGAAAAATGGAGCGAGTAAAGGTGTCGGATCAATTCCCCTGTAAGTCGGTGAAGAATATAATTCCGTCAAAATATTAAACGGTCTTACAAGATTACTGTTTACAAGCAATGACGGCGGTTCTTCATCAGGTTCGGGATCGCTGAATGTTAAATCAATCTCAGGGCTGATATTTTCGATTTTGATTTTGAGTTCTTCAACTTTGGATTCTGGAATCCAGAATTTTGTAAGCATTGTGCAGTCAGTCTCTTCACTCATTGCAGTGCCGTTATAACGTTTATTTAGACTATTGTAATAATCCGAGAGTTTTTGAACAGTCGGGATATTTTCATTAGCAACGTCAACAATTTTTGCTGCGAGTTCAGATTCTTTTGCCTCAAAATCTTTAATAAGACCTGAAATTTTTTCCTTTTCTTCAGTTACAGTTCCTGTTAATGACGCAGGAATTTCAACTAAAGATAAACCGTTTTTCGCACATAATTCACGAATTTCAGACTCGATTTTACGTGAATAAATTACAACTGCATAAATATCCTGAGATTTATCTTTTTTCTCGTCATAAGGAGCGATTATTAATTCGGTATCCTCTGAGTAAATCGAAAAATCTCCTAATGCAGCCTTCAACCCCGAAATTTTTTCAGCCTTAATAGTTCCTGCAAGAGCTGTCAAAGTTCGAGTTCCTTCACTGAAAACAGAAAGAGGATATTCAAGAAATCCGAGCGAATTTAAGATTGAGTCGTTAACTTTTGCTTCGGATAATTTAGATCTGACTTCTCCAATTTCGTGTTCAATGGCACGTGTTTTTTCACAAACCGCTTTCAAATCCGTTTTCGCTGCAAGTTCTTCAAGTTCAGACATCGTAACATCAGGACGTTCTCCCAGCATTCTGTCGAGAGCAGGAACGGGATCAACATAATGAGGCGTTAAAGTTCTGACAAGATAACGAATATCGGCGAGCTTTTCTTCAGTGCAGGAAATTAATTTTTCGATGTCAGAGTGTTTTGTTTGATTTTCAACATCAGAACTAATAATTTGACATGCACCTGACTCCTGCAAAGAAGCAGCAATTTGCTCATGAACGGATTTGTGATAGTACAGTTCAGCCTTTTTAAGCCTGGCTACTCCCATATTTTTTCATCACCTCTTCCGTTATGAATGAAGCAGCAACTAAAATTTTGTCTTTGTTTTGTGCATAAAAAGCCTTTGCCTCAGATTCACGCTTAGATAAAACCGCATTAGCTTTTGTTTCGGCAGCCTCTTCGGCACGTTTGATTTTGTCTCTGAATTGTCGAGCGGCATTTTGTCTTGCTTCTTTCAAAGAATTTTCAGCGTCCGCAGAAGCACGGTTTAACTTTTTAACAGCGTCTTCTTTAGCCTTCTGAATTGCGTTTGCAGCTTGAATTTCTGCTGTCTTAATCTCAGCTATTGTAGGATTATCAGCCATTTTTTTTACTCACCTCCAAATCTTATAATCCCTAAAATTTCTAAACGATATAAAATTATACCTAAAAATTTTTTGTGTTCAACCTAAAACGTAGTGTAAAATTATTAATAAAAAATTCAAGAAATTATTTTTGAGGTGGCATTGAATTTGAGTAAGTTAAATATTAAAGTCAAAAGCAGAAAAGACGAGATTATTTTTATTCTTGACGGCAGGATTGATGCGAACGCTTCCGAGAATTTCAAAAACGTTGTTATGTCTCAAATTCAAAGTAAAAAAGTAAATTCAGTAATTTTTGACTGTGAAAATCTCGAATATGTTTCAAGTTCCGGGCTTCGAGTATTTTTGTCTCTTAAACAAAGGGAGAAAGTTAAATTAAAATTCATTAACATTTCGGACGAAGTTTATGATATTTTTGAGGTTACAGGATTTTCTAAAATGCTTGACATTTGGAAAACAATACGTGATATATCGGATTCGGCGGGACAATTAACAGCCGTGAGCAGCGATATGATCATGTATCAAATGAACGACGAAAAAATCATGAAACTTTATCCTCACGGAACAGAATTAAAACAAGTTGAACAGGATCTAAATTTGACAAAAACGGCTTTGCTCAGCGGTATTCCAACTTTAATTTCATATTTTATAGTAACGTACAACGGAAGGTACGGAATAATTTACGAAATGCCGAATGCGAAACCTGTGTCATCAATGATTGAATTTCAAAAATGGAAACTTGATTCTTACGCAAAAGAAATGGGGAAAACGTTAAGATTAATTCACTCGTGCGAACCTGACATAAACGTAATGCCTAAAACATCTGAAACTTTCACGAAATATGCTGCGGCCATGAGAAATTTTTATAATGACGAGGAATTTGCAAAACTTTTTTCGATGATAAGGGCAATCCCTGCGAAAACTACGGCGGTATTTGAGAATTATTATCCCAACAACATATTTATGCAGGGGGACGAACTGATTTTAATAAACATGTTGGGAATAAGCTGCGGGAATCCGATTTTCGATCTTGGAAAACTGTACATGATTTATATTCTTGAGCCTGAAAAACTCTTAAAACGTTTAACAGGTTTAGAATTAAGTCAGGGAAAAAGATTTTTTACTTCAATGCTTGAGGGATATTTTGAAAATGAAAAGGCAGAAACTATAGAGCGATACAAAAAAATTATTCCTGCTATGGGTTATATGTGTCTTTCAATATGCCCGGCGATGTGTAAACTTTCAGATAAAGAGAACGAGATGATAATATCACGAACGAGGCGGGACGTTCTGCCGGCATTTAACACGATTGTAAATTTGTTGAAGCAGGCATAAAAAGAGATTACGAATGAAATTCCAGCCAATTTTCAAGAATTAAAACAGCGGCGATTTTGTCAACGTTTTTTTTCCTTTTTTTTCGTGAAACGTCAGCAGAAATTAAAGTCTGTTGAGCAATTACGGTTGTAAATCTTTCGTCCCATGTCGTAAATTCGAGTTCAGGATATTTTGATTTCAAGTTCTCGATTACAGCTAAAATTTTTTCTGACATTGAGCTGATTTTTCCGTCAGTTCTGACAGGCAGACCGACAACGACTAACGATGGATTAAATTTTTTCAGGCATTCGTCAAAATCGTTAAGCCATTCGTCATTTTCAGCTTTCCAAACTCCCAAACCTTGAGCAATAATCCGTGAAGGATCGGAAATTGCTGCTCCAATCCTCACGGTACCAATGTCAAGGGCTAAAACACGTCCGATAATTTTATTTCACTCCATTTGTTTAAGCATTTCTTCAATGTGTTCAATCGGAAATGGCGGGCAAGCTATGGGGTGCATGGCAATCGACATTAATTTAATTGGATTATCGTCAGGTGCAACGTGATTCGAGCTTAAATGTCCGCAAACTTTACAGCGATGTATAATTGCCCATTCACCGTTTTTCTTTACCCAAATTCCTATTGGTTCCATAATTCCCCCGCAGTCTGCTTCTCTGTCGCCGGGTTCGTTATCGAGGTGGAGACTTGACAGACAATTATTGCAGTGATTTCGATGTCTTTCACCGTAAATCGGGGGATTTACTTTCCAACCGCAGACTTTACACGTGAAACCGTCATTGCAGGAATGATTTTTATAATATCCTTTCTCAAACAGTTTCCTTTTATTTTCACGATTCAAATTAAAAACCTCCTAAAAGTTTAATTTTTTAATTCTCTTGGAGGTTCTGAATTTTAGATTTCCTGCTTCAGACCTCCCGGCCTAAAACAGTATCCGTTAATTTAGTTCGTAACAAAAAACATTCTCCAGTCTTATGAAATTTATTTTGACGTTTGAATTTTAACAAGCTCTTTAATCTTTTTCAACGCTTCCTCAAGTTTTGAACCTTCACGCCCTCCGCCTTGAGCAAGATTTTTCCTTCCTCCGCCTTTACCGCCTAAAATCGAACATGCTTCTTTAACCAAAATTCCGGAATTTACGCCCATATTGACGGAATTATCATCTGCCATTACTACTAATTGACAGGAATTATCTTCTGTGTTAAGGGACGCAAGAATTACAATATTCGTTTCTGGTCTTGCACGGGCTTTGTCGCCAATATCACGGAGCATATTCGCCTGAATGTCGGGAAATCTTCCAACCTGCAACAAGATTCCGTTTACTTCTTCACGTTCCAAAAATCTCTCGGAGTTTTCAAGCAAATCTTTTAATTTTTGTGCCTGAATTTGATTTTTAATAGTCTTTAATTCTTCGATTAAATTCTTGGCTTTGTCGTTCAAATTTTCCTCGTCAGTCGATAATAAAGCCGTCAAGGAATTTCGCAGCGAGAATAATTTTTGCAGCAACGTTACAACATTCATTCCGGTTGTCGCTAAAATTCTTCGTGTTCCTGAGCCGATACTTTCCTCACGCAAAATTTTGAAGCTCCCTATGTCTCCTGTACGTTTAACGTGAAGTCCCCCGCATAATTCCATTGAGAAATTCGGGACATTAACAACTCTGACAACATCGCCGTATTTTTCATCAAATAAGGCTTTTGCACCGAGTTCCTGAGCTTCAGTTTTTGAATGTTCGGAAATATCGACTTCGGAATTTTTCAGGATTTCGGAGTTAATGATTCTTTCGGCTTCGGCAATTTCAGAATCAGTAACGGGTGAATGATGTGTGAAATCGAATCTCAAAAATTCGTCCGTTACGAGCGAACCGGCTTGTCTGACATGTCGGCCTAAAACCCTTCCTAATGCTTCGTGCAATAAATGCGTTGCAGTGTGATTGCGTCGGATTGAGTTTCTGCGTTCATCATCAACGATACATAAAACTTTATCGCCGATTTTGATTTCGCCATTTTGCCCGTCAAATTTTGCAGAGTGTACAATAATTTTTCCGTGAGGTACGGTGTTGAGAACTTTGATTTTTACCCCCTCGCCTGAAGTTAAATATCCAATGTCCCCTACTTCTCCGCCTCTTTCAGCATAAAACGGAGTGGAATCTAAAATTATCTCGAACTCTCCGGAATTTACTTTTTCGACTCTTCCTTCAGAATTTATTAATGCAACAACATTCCCGAAATCTTCGGACATTTCGTATCCCGTGAATTTTGTCGCTCCAAATTCGTTTTCAAGTTCAGTATAAATATCTCCCGTTAATGCACTTTTCTTTTGTTTGCTTGAAGCTCTTGCACGTTCCTTTTGCTCATTCATGGCCGATTTGAAACCTTCTTCGTCAAGCGTGAAATTCTGTTCTTCAGCCATTTCCCTTGTAAGTTCGGGAGGAAATCCGAATGTGTCATAGAGCGTGAAAATTACATCGCCGGGAATTTGAGTTATATTTTGCGATTTAAGATTTTTAATTTCGGTGTCAAATAACTCTGTTCCCTGCCTTAAAGTTTTGTTGAATTTTTCTTCTTCGAGATTAATAATCTGTTCGATTACGGGGCGTTGAGTAATTAATTCCTTGTAAGTTCCGCCCATGATGTCAATTAAAATCGGCATGTACTCACACAAAAATAATCCGTCGAAGCCTAATAATTTTCCGAACCTCGCAGCTCGTCTCAACAATCTTCTTAAAACATATCCCGAACCGTCATTTGAAGGCAAAACTCCGTCTGCTAACATAAACGCAACACTTCTGACGTGATCCGAAATAACTCGAACGGCCATGTCATTTTTAGGATTTTCACCGTATTTTATTCCTGCTTTTTTGCAAGTGTAATCAATTAAAGGCGTGAATAAATCAGTTTCGTAATCCGTGTCAACGCCTTGAACAACAGATGTTAATCTTTCAAGCCCCATTCCAGTATCAATATTTTTGTGAGGCAGTAAAGGCAGTGAACCGTCTTTTTGTCTGTCAAACTGAGTGAAAACCAAATTCCAGATTTCCATGTATCTGTCGCAATCACAGCCTACTCCGCAGGTTTCTTTACCGCAGGAATATTTTTCTCCTCTGTCGTAATAAATTTCAGAGCATGGCCCGCAAGGTCCTGTTTCACCCATAAACCAATAATTATCGTCCTGGCCGAATCTGAAAATTTTACTTTCCGGAAGTCCTACAACTTTGTGCCAAACGTCATACGCTTCATCATCATCAAGGTAAACAGTTGCATATAATTTTTCAGGGTCTAAACCGATTCGTTCAGTTAAAAATTCCCATGCCCAAGTTATAGCTTCGTGTTTGAAATAACTTCCCCACGAGAAATTCCCTAACATTTCAAAAAACGTGTGATGTCGTGCAGTTCGTCCGACGTTTTCAATGTCATTAGTCCTTACGCATTTTTGACATGTTACGACACGGGGATATTCAGGGGTCTTAATTCCGAGATAATAAGGCTTCAACGGAACCATTCCGGCAATCGTGAATAATAACGAAGGATCATCAGGTATTAACGAAAAACTCGGAAGGTGTGTTGAACCTTTTTCCTCCCAGAATTTAACGAACATTTCGCGGATTTCTTTTGAAGTTCTGAATTTCATTTTATGCCTCTGTTTTTTTCGATGTCATTCTGTCAATGAACGGCTGAATTAAATCTACAGGGATCGGGAAGAATGTTGTAGTGTTTCGTTCGCCTGAGATTTCACGAATCGTCTGCAAATATCTTAACTGCAAAGTAATTGGCGATGCTTCCATTTTGCGGGCTGCTTCAGATAATTTTTCGGCTGCCTGTAATTCACCTTCAGCGGCGATGATTTTTGCACGGCGTTCACGTTCTGCTTCTGCCTGACGAGCCATAGCACGTTTCATTCCTTCGGGCAATTCGAGTTCCTTAACTTCAACTGCACTGACTTTAATTCCCCATGGGTCTGTTCTCTCATCAATGATTTTCTGCAATTCCTGATTAATTTTTTCACGAGATGATAAAACTTCGTCAAGTTCAACAGAGCCTACAACAGAACGCAAAGTTGTTTGAGCTAACTGGCTTGTAGCTACGACATAATTTTCAACTTCAACGACAGATTTTGCGGGTTCAAGAACTCTGAAATAAACAACGGCATTAACTTTAATTGCAACGTTATCCTTTGTTATAACTTCCTGAACGGGAACATCAAGCGTTAAAATTCTTAAATCAACAGTAACTGCCTTATCAAGAAATGGAACAGTAAAAACAATTCCGGGACCTCTGCTTCCTACTAAACGGCCTAAACGGAATAAAACAATTCTGCGGTATTCGGGAACGATTTTAATCGCCGTTGACAAAATCATAATCAGGAAAAATATTACTACGGCGAAAGTTCCGAGACCTGAAATTATAGATCCGACATCACTAATATCAATTATCATAATTAATAAACCTCCTTAAATTTTTTCGATTACAACCATTGCACAAGCATAATCATTTTCATGAGTTATTGAGACAAAAATTTTTGTGTTAGGAATTTTGTTTTTGATTTCCTTGCTTAACAAAATTATTTCGGGTTTGCCTTCACTGTTTCGAGAGAGCGAAAAATTTCCCCCGAACATAACATAATCCAAAGAAATTCCAGATGCCTTACAAAATGCTTCACGAGCAGCAAATGATGCAGCAAAACTCTCACAGCGTCGTTTGCCTTTTTTGTTGGAATATTCGATTTCTTCGGGACTGAAAATTCGAGTTACGAAATGTTCAGATTCGATAGCTTTCTCGATTCTTGAAATACTGCAAAGGTCTACGCCAATTCCTAAAATCATTTACTTAAACAAATTCTTTAATTTTTCGGCAAATCCTGATTTATTCTCAGAATCGGAAACGGGAGCTTTCATTTCGTCGGCAAGAGCTTTAATCAATTCACGCTGCTTTTCGGTTAAATTTTTAGGGATTTCGATAAACACATGAACGTATAAATCGCCTTTAGTTTTTGAATTAATTTTCGGCATTCCCTTACCTTTGATTTTCAAGACTTCGCCGTGTGAAGTTCCTGAAGGCACGGAAATTTTTTCGACGCTTCCGTCAAGAGTTTTAATTTCTGTTTCAGTTCCTAAAACTGCCTGTGGATATGTCAAAAGCAAACTCGTGTGTAAATCTGCTCTGTCTCTTTCAAAATCAGAATTTAATTCGACATCGATAATTAAATATAAATCTCCTGCCGAACCTCCATTAATTCCGGGTTCACCTGCTCCGGGTATTCTTAATCTTGAATTTCTCTCGACACCTGCGGGAATTTTGACATCAAGTTTATGTTTCTTGCGGACATATCCGACACCTTTACATTTTTCGCATTTCTCCCTGATAATTTTTCCTGTCCCATGACAATCAGGACACGTTGTAATGCTCACAAAATTTCCGAATAAACTTTGCTGTCTCTGTTGAACCTGTCCCGTTCCATGACAGCGTGAACATGTTTCTGGCTTCGTACCTGCTTTAGCTCCGGTTCCGTTACATGTGTCGCAGATTTCAGATTTCATTACTTCGATTTCACGTACAACTCCCGTATATGCTTCAAGTAATGAAACTCTGACAACCATTTCAATATCATCGCCGCGTCTCGGAGAATTTGCGTTGTAGCTTCTTCGTGATGACGAAAAACCGCCTCCGAAAGCCTGTGAAAATATATCTCCGAATAAATCCCCCAAATCCATTCCTCCGAAACCTCCGAAGGAATCTGAATTTGGATCTGTAGTTCCGAATTGATCATAACGTGCTCTTTTTTCGGGATCGTTAAGAACCGAATAAGCAGCGTTGATTTTCTTGAATTTCTCCTCAATATCTTTATCTCCGGGGTGAGAATCAGGGTGATATTGGTGAACTAATTTTCGATATGACTTCTTAATATCAGCCTGTGTAGCGTCCCTTGAGACTTCAAGAATTTCGTATAAATCCTCCAAGTTTACAAAAACACCGTTACAGAAAACTTACAAAAAGCTATAAATTAACTCTTATGTTTCATTCCTCGTTCAATGCGTCCGCTTTTGCGATGTTGCTGCTACTCACGTTTGGTGTAACGCTCCGGAGGCTTCAATTCCCGACTAACGCATCGGTATATCAATCCTAAGACTGATTAAAATTCGCTATCGATGGTTGAACATTTTACGGACGAAACCTATCAGCTTGGTTATCGCATTTAATTTTTCTTCGTCCAACAGGCTGAACATTCAGTCGCCAATGCTTAACACCGTACGAGATTATAACGCGTCATAGTTATGAGTTCAAGTTAATTTATTCAGAAATTTTCTGTAACAGCTTCTCTCCTTTCTTTTATAATTTTATAATATTTTGTAAGCTATTAATAAGCCTCTTTAATCTTTAATTAACTCCCCTTAGCAAGGGGAGACAGGGTAAATAAATTATTTACTGCGTCTCCTGTTTCTTGCCGGGTTTTCAAGTCTGTTCTTCAAATCCTGAGCGGGTTTGTAATCGGGATTGATTTCAAGAGCTTTGTTTGCCCATAATAAAGCATCATCATGGCGGTTTCTCAATCTTTCAGCGGCGAGTCCTGCCCAGTATGCTGCCAAGTAATTTGAAGGTTCGGCTTCGGCGGCTGCTACATAATCCTCAAATGCCTGAGTGATTCTGTTGGAACTGTATTTCTGATAAGCTGCTCTCTGCATTGCGATTAATTCACGTCTCTTTTGAGCAGGAATTTTGTACGTCAAAATCATCGCTGCTTCAGTTGAGTTATTGGGATCAAATGCAGGAAGTTCCTTTATAAGATTTTCCATTTCCTGAATTTCATCAGCTTTGCGGTTTATTTCAGCCTCACGATTCACAAGTGCTGCCTCTCTCGATATTAAACTTGATGAATTTTCTTCGAGTTTTTTGTTTTTATCGTCAAGAGCTTTTTCCTGTGCCGTAAGTTCTGATTCACGTTTTGAGACTTCAGCTTCCTGTGCTTTAACTTTTGCTTCGGATTCTGAAATTTTTTTCTCGTTCTCGGCGACTGAATTTTCCCTGTTTGTAACTTCCTGTTCACGGGAATTTAATTTTTCGTTTCTTTCGTTTAATTCGGCCTCAAGAGCTTTTAATCTGTTTCCTGTTGCTTCACGTTCAGTTAAAGCAGCCTCACGCTTTGTTATATCTTCTTCACGTGCGGTTAATTTGTCGGCGGCTTCCTTAGCTGAAATTTTTTCGTTCAAAGCACTTTCACGATTTGCAAGATCTGCTTCACGTTTTGCTAAATCAGCCTCTCTCTGTGCAAGAGCTTCCGCAGCAGTTGTGAATTTCTGACTTTCCTGAGCGAAAGCCATTTCACGCCTTGCCAGAGTCGCTTCACGGGACATAATTGCTTTCTCACGTGAATTAACCTGAGTTTCACGACCAAGCAAAACAGCCGAAGTTCCAGCGATTTCCTTTGATTTTCCGGCTAAAATTGCGGAACGTGAAATAAAATCTTTCTCTTTCTGCGACAATTCGGATTCACGTTTTGAAAGAGTTTCCGAAAGTTTTTCGAGTTCAGCAGCTTTGTCGTCGAGAGCTTTCTCGCGAAGTTCTGCCTCGTTAGACTGCTCCGGTTCTGCCGAAATAATTTCGGGTTCGTCCGCAAAAACTGCCGAAGAAAAAACCATCATCACTAACAATAATAATGCCGTTTTTCTTAACATGATAAAAAAATCCTCCTTAAAAACTAATGCAAAAATTGTGTGTTAATTCTATAATAATCATATTTAACAAACAATGAGGTGAATTAATTAAATGTTTAAGCCTAAAGGTATAGTTATCCCTGTTGTAACTCCCATTGATGACGACGGAAATTTTCTTGAAGACGAATACAAACGCCTTCTCCAGTATTTTATCGACAACGGTATTCACGGAGTTTTTCCGTTTGGAACGTCAGGAGAATTTTACGCATTCGACAACGGATTTTATAAACATGTTCTTGAAGTTACGGCCGAATGTGCAAGAGGAAAAATGGACATTTACGCAGGAGCAAATCACATCACTCCTAAAGGTGCGATTGAACTTGCGAAAATTGCCGAAGATGTCAAAGTCGATGCTTTAAGCGTTTTAACTCCAATGTTCGTAAGTCAGACGCAAAAGGAACTCGAAATTTACTACCGAAAAATTGCAGATGCTACGAGCCTTCCGATTGTAATTTACAACAACAAACCGAAAACAAATGTCGGTGTAGATCCTGCAACGATTAAAGAACTTGCAAAAGTCAAAAACATCATTGCCGTAAAAGATTCTACCGGAGACATGACGAACGCTGAGGAATATATCAGGCTGACACGTGATAACCCTGATTTCTGCGTTTTAATGGGAAGAGACACGCTGATTTACGCTGCATTATGCTACGGAGCTGCGGGAGCAATTACAAGCTGCGGAAACATTGCACCGAGAATCGCCGTTGACATTTACGAGAATTTCGTGAATAAAAATTTTGATGCTGCACTCGAAGCTCAATTCAAGTTAAGTGCTTTGAGAATCGCAACAAACATGGGAAGTTTCCCTGTAGTCATTAAAGAGGCTTTGAACATGATCGGCTACAAAGTCGGAAAATGTGCGGAACCTATACAGCCTTTACTGCCTGAACAGCGTGAAAAACTCACAGCAGTTATGAAAGAAATCGGATTACTGTAAAAAAATTATAAAAAAGAGCATACTCCTTTAACGAAATATGCTCTTTTGATTTTATGCGAATTTTCTGCGTTCTTTGATTCTTGCAGCTTTTCCGCTGAGTTTTCGCAGATAATACAATTTCGCTCGTCTGACTTTGCCCTGACGTATAACTTCAACTTTTTCAATCGAAGGGCAATGAACGGGGAAAATTCTTTCAACTCCGACACCGTTTGAAATTTTTCTGACTGTGAAAGTTTCATCAAGTCCGCCGTGTTGTTTTGCGATTACGATTCCCTCAAAAACTTGGATTCTCTCTCGAGTTCCTTCCTTGATTTTGACGTGTACTTTGAGAGTGTCGCCGGGTCTGAAATCAGGTAACGGTTCAGCTCTGAAATACTTTTTCTGTACTAAATCTACTGCGTTCAATTTTTATAAATCCTCCAAGATTTTTAACGCCTTCCAAGAAATCTGTCCAGCGTTATTCCTATTTTTATATTCAGCGGGACATTCATATTTTCGTCGTACATAAAGCTCGAAAGTCCTTGAATATTTAATTCCTCAAGCCGGTTTTCATTTTCTGAGAACACAAATAAAATTCTGCCTTTATGTTCAAGACATCTGCGTTTAACTTCAAGGCTGTGAAGTGAATTTCTGCGAGCCTTTTCAAATACTTTTACGATTAAGAGATTTTTATTAATGTCATCTTCAATAACTTTTGCGAAATTTCCGAGAATTTTAGCTTCAGGATATGAAATTTTAATTTTTTCCCTTAATTCACGATTTTTCGCTATAACGTAAAATCTTCCTAAATCGTAGGCCTTGCAAAGTTCCGATACTCCCGACAGATTAAAATTTTCATCTTCGACATTTTCGACAAAAATTGCAATTTTGATTCCGTCAGAAAGATATTCACGAATCGAAGCTCTTGAAATTAAATCAGGCCTTCTTATTAAAGTTCTTTCAACGGCTTCACGTCTGCGCCATTTTGAAATTTCGTTTTTGTTTCCGCTCAACAAAACTTCGGGGACTTCGAGACCTTCCCAAGAATACGGCCTTGTATAATTCGGATTATCAAGCATTCCTCGATAAAAAGAATCTTCGATAACCGCATTATTTTTTCCGACAACACCGGGAACGAGTCTTGACATGGCATCAACTATAAGCATCGCAGGGATCTCTCCGCCTGTCAAAACACAATCACCGATTGAAATCTCGAGGTCTACATATTTTTCGATAAATCTTTCGTCAATTCCCTCATAATGTCCGCAGAAAATTATGACGTGTTCGTGAGCTGCAAGACTTTCAATAAGTTCCTGACTGATTAAAACTCCCTGAGGAGACGGAAAAATTACAAACGGTTTACGATCAACCTCTCTGTCTTGAAATGAGACGGAAGGGTTCGACATCGCAAACTCCAAAGCACTTTTCAACTGAGGAGCCGCAAATAACACTCCGCCGGATCCAAAAGCATAATCATCAAGCTGCTTATAATTTCCTTTTCCGAACTCACGCAGATTAACGATATTTACACCGACAAGCCCGTTTGACACAGCACGACCCGGAATACTGGTGTGTAAAAAATTCTCGAAAAATTCCGGGAATGCTGAAACAATACTGACGTTAATAATTAATCCTCGACGATATCAACATCAACCCTTTCTCCGGCCTTCACTGCTGCCGCTTTGGCCAACAGCCGGATAGCGTTGATCGTTGCACCTCTTTTCCCGATTACTCGCCCCACGTCCTCATGGGCAACCCGAATCAGGATTTTTTTCACACTCTCGCCTTCACCTTCATTGCCGTCAACTTCTACAGAATCGGGCTGTGTAACAAGATGTTTGACGATAAACTCTACAAGCTCTTTGTAATTGACCATTAAGTGGCACCTCCTGTTTTATTCGCGGTCTACGATGAAATTAAAATAATAAAATTTAGGGAGATGTACAAAATAATCTCTGATTTATATATAAATTAAAATACAAATTAAAATATTAAATCATAAAATTATTCTGTTTCTCTCTTTTTGAATTTCTCTAAAATCCCCTGTTTACTCAAAAGTCCGCGTGCCGTATCCGAAGGTAATGCACCATGATTCAGCCAATACAACGCACGTTCTTCATTAATCGTTACTGCCGCCGGATCAGTCATCGGATTATATGTTCCGATTAACTCTATAAACTTTCCGTCTCTTGGTGAACGTGAATCTGCTACTACTAATCTGTAAAATGGAGCTTTTTTTCTGCCCTGACGCGACAAACGAATTTTTACCGCCATTCTTGACTCGACACCTCCTGTTGAATTTCTGCTGCTATTTGAATCCGAATAACGATCTTAACTTCCTGCCCCCACCAGAATTTGATGAAAACGTCTTAAATAATTTTTTCATCTGTTCATATTGTGCAAGCAGTTGGTTTACCATTTGAACTGAAGTTCCTGAGCCTTCTGCAATTCTCCTGCGTCTTGAGCCTTTTATAATTTTAGGGTTGCGTCTCTCTTCAGGAGTCATTGATTGAATAATCGCTTTCTGACGTTTTAATGATTTTGCGTCAATATCTTCAGTTCTGAAATTCTTAATCTTATCCATTCCGGGAATCATTCCTGCCAATTTATCAATAGGCCCCATTTTTTCAATCTGTTCAAATTGTGTTAAAAGCATTTCGAGATTAAATTGTTTTGCGATTTTTCCCGGAGATGTTTTGATTGCTTCCTCGCTGATACCGGCTGCCTTAACTTTTTCGACGAGTCCCTGAATATCGCCCATTCCCATAATTCTTCCGGCCATACGTTCAGGACTGAAAACTTCAAGAGCATCGGTATTTTCTCCCACGCCTGCAAATTTAACCGGAACTCCCGTAACTGCTCTGATAGCTAAAGCACTTCCACCGCGAGCATCGCCGTCAAGTTTCGTTAAAATTAACCCCGTGAGATTTAATAATTCATGAAAAGATTTTGCAGCGTTTACAGCTTCCTGACCCATCATTGAGTCAACTACTAAAATTTTTTCATGAGGCGGCAGAACTTTTGTAATGTCCTTCAGTTCCGTCATTAATTCCTCGTCAATGTGAAGTCTTCCAGCAGTGTCGAGAATAATAACGTCGTTCATGTGTGTTTCTGCGAATTTAACGGCTTCTCTGACAACATCGAGAACGTTTTTACCTTCGTGGCCATAGAAATTAACTTTTGCATTTTCTGCCAGTACTCGTAACTGTTCAACTGCTGCCGGCCTTCGTAAATCACACGCAACAACTAAAGGATTATGGGAATTTTTGAGATGGATTGCAAGTTTTACGGTCGTTGTAGTTTTTCCTGAACCCTGTAAACCTGCCATTAAAATTACAGTCGGAGGTTTGGGAGAGATAATCAATTTTTCACTTTTGCCCATTAACGAAATTAATTCCTCATAAACTATCGTGGAAATTCTTTCGTTGGCTGTGATTGATGATAGCACTTCGAGTTTTACGGAACGTTCACGAATTTTTGCGATTAAATCCTTTGCGACTTTGTAATCTACATCGGCCTCAAGCAAAGATCTTCGGACTTCACGCAAAGCATTATCAACATCAGCTTCTGACAATTTACCTTTACTGTTTAACTTTGAAAAAACTGACGATAATTTTTCCCTTAATGCCTCAAACATGATTATTTTTTTCCTCCTTTTCCTTCAATTTTAATTTTAATTTCGCATTCTCATTTTCAAGTTCTGTTATTCTTGCTTCTAAATGACGTGTATTATCTGCAAAATGCAACTCTTTTTCAATTCCTTCGAGTTTTTTCATGACATGACACGTTTGAACGTATACAGCCTGTCTGCTAATTCCTAAAATCTTTGCGGCCTCTGTCGGTGTTAAATCCGAAAAACATAACGTCTCATAAACTTTTCTTTGTTTTTCAGTCAGAAGCGGCGAATAAAAATCGTATAGCAGATTAAAATAAATTCTACGTTTCAAAATTTCATCGTCATTATCATTTTTTGCACTGTCAACTTTGTCATTCATGCTGTGAATTATAATTATCTGGTTTTATGCTGTCAAGTATTTTTGCTTTACGAGATTTGAAATTGCCGGAATTAAATTGTATTTTTCGGAAAGTTCTTCAGTTTTTAATTTTAATGTCTCTTTGTCAATATTAATATATGTGATGTCATTGTCGTTAAATTTTTTCGGAGCTTGTTTTAATGCACACTGCCAAGCACAAAATTTTAATCTTTCGTCAGGTGTCATGTTAATTAAACTCCTGCGTTGAATTAAAATTTTTCGACATTCCGAAATTATCCCGGAAATTCCCGTAAATGCCGCAATAATCCCTAATGCCTTAATTGCAAAAATTTCGGTTTTCAGCGATAACGTCAAACTTAAAATTATTCCGACAAAAAATAAAATCATAAATGGAAGAGTTTTAGCGAAAATTCGTTTAATGGGAAAAATTACAGCCCGTGCTTCGTTCTCCGCACAGGCCGTTGAGATCTCAAAATCCCTGTAATTTCCTACTGACTGAATAAGCCTTTCTCCTCCGAAATCTCTAACGTGAAGTGTGTGAATTTCAAGAGTGTGAAAGAAAAACAAATTTATTCCCTCTTATAACATGCTTCCTAATGTCGAAAGCATTAAACTTCCGATTATTAAAATTATTGCTCCTCCAAGTCTCGAAGAAATCTGTGCGAAGGGCATTAATTCCATTCTGTGAGCAGCCGACAAAACTGCAACGTCTCCTGTGCCTCCCATGTTTGACATGCAAAGCCCTGCCGTAATTCCTGCCTCAACAGGATAAAATCCTACTAAAGCACCGATTACGCTTGCTCCGATGAATGCACCGATGCAGCTCAAGAAGCAAAGAAGCAAATATGTCATTGAGAAACTGTTGATTACGACATCAAGGCTCAAATAGCAAAGTCCGATTCCGACCATTAAACACGAAGTTAAATTTTTCATGACAAACTGGAACCACTGATAACATGACACTTCGATAAATTCGGGTAAAACGTTAAAGACTTTGCACAAAGCAACTGAAATAATCATCCAGGCATAAGCATGAATATTTACCGCCGGAACTAATTTAATCCAAATTCCTGCAATAATATAGCCCCATGCAAAGAATGATGTAGCAGTTAAAAGTCCGATTCCCAAATTCGTAACGGTGATTTTGTCTCGTTTAGCCTGCATTTCGGGGGAGATTTCAAATTCTGCGGGATCATCGTTTTCTCCTGCCTTCATTAAATTTCCCTGACCGTTGAAAAATTTTCCTGCGAGAACTTTTACTAAAATTCCTGCAAGAACTATTGATGTAGCGTTGCCGATTGCGACAGCAGGATTCATGATTGAAATAGCTTCTTCGGCAGTCATTGTACCTGATGATTCAAAAATCTTGCTCAAAGGTACTGCACCTGCACCCATTCCACCGCCCATAATCGGGAGAGCGATTAACAAAATTGCTTTGACGATTCCGAAGCCTGTTACATGTCCTGCGAATGCAGCAAGCCCGAATGAAACTGCGATTGCTCCGAAGATTGCAGGGAAATAACGTGCAGCAGCTTTGACTAAAAGTTTTCGATTCATTCCGAGAATTGAACCGGTGATTAATGCAGCGATGTAGAAATCCAAGAATGCCCCCGCAGGTTTGAAGAATGCGTCAATGTTTTTCATTAAAACAGCCGTATAACCTGCTCCGCCCTTAGCGATTAATCCCGAGAACATGTCGAAAATTCCGAATAAATTCATGTAACGGAGATAACCCATTCCGAAAATTATAACGACAGGTCCGCCGCCTAAAAATGAACGCACTATCGGAAGATGATCGCCGATTTCCTGCAAAATTGCACCCCAGACAATCATAAAAGCAAAACAGCCTGCCATGCCGGCCGGAAGCACTCCGAGCATTGCCTACAACAAGACAACAACAGCCAACAAAGCAAAATATTTCGGTGGAAGATTAAAGATTTTGAAACCTGAATATTCCTCTGACATTAAAAAAGCCTCCTCATTAAAATAAAAATAAATTGGATTTCTTAATTATACAGGAAAATTTATCCTCCGTAATATTTTATTTCAGACTATCTTAAATCTTCCTTTATGAATTTTTTTAGCAGAGGGATTATTACCCTCGATATAACCTAAAAGGACGAAACATCGTGCTATATAACTTTCAGGAATTTCCCATTCAGAGAGAATTTTTTTACCGTCAGGATTGTCAAAAGTTTCTTCAGCTCTTGCAACGATACATGAAGCAATCCCGATTGAATTAGCCATTAACACCATATTTTCAGCACAACAAAAAGCATCGGGAATACTGTATAAAAAATTTTCAGCTCCGAAAATCACACAAACTGAAGGTGCTCCGTAAAAACCGCTTTTAATATTAGGATCGTCAATTATGCTCGGCTGTTCGTCTGACACATAAGAACCTAAAAGTGCAGTTCTGTCGAATTTTGCTATATTTAATTTCCCTATTTGTTCCGTTAATTTTGCGTTATTGATTCCTATTATAATGCTTCCCTGACGGCCTCCAGCATTCGGAGCGTAAAGTCCTGCCTCTATGATTTTTTCTAAGTCTTTGCTTGGAATTTGTTTATTCTGATATTTTCTTATTGAACGTCTCGTTTTTATTATTGTCATTAAGTCCATTTTATACTTCCTTCCAACATTGAGGGTCAGGTGAATAAAAATCGCCATTTGTTCCCTTTGCAACAGCAGGACAGCCCCTGCAATACGGTAATAATTCACATTTTGAACATTTTACGAATTTTTCATATTCCCTGTAACTTTCCATTTCGTTCAGCCATAAATCAGATAATTTATCTTTCAGTGCATTTCCTACTTTGCTATTTTTTACTCTTCGACAGGCATATACATCTCCTGAAGGCAAAATGGTTAAATGTGCATTTCCACAGTTACAGCCGTCATAAATTTTTCCTTTTTTTGCACTGTCAGGAATTTTGAATTTTCCGTTTTCATAATCGTAAAGAGTCCATAAGTGATCTTTTCTGTCAAAATAAGTTTTGCAGTTTTCGGATTCATACTTTCTGAATTTTTCGTCGCATATTTTCAGAAATTCACGATATTCTGAAGGAGTTATGCCTGTTGATTTTTCGTTGTCTGTAGGACAATAGCGTGCAAATGAGAAAATCTCGGCTTCATGTTTTACGACAATATCAATAACATCTGGAATTTCGTCAATATTAAGTTTTGATACAGTGGACATAATAACTGAAGATATTTCGGCTTTGTTAATTGAGCTGATTTTTTCAAGAGTTATGTCAAAAGATCCGGGCTTTCTGAAAAAATCGTGAGTACTTTTTAATCCGTCAATGGAGAGTTGATATTTTTCACAGCCGAGAGATTTTAATTTTCTGCATACTTCATCATTAATGTGAAAAGGATTGCCCAATATTGAAAAAGAAATATCATGCTGTTTGAGTATTTCGAGAAGCTCCCAAAAATCCGCATGAAGAATTGGATCACCACCTGTTATATAAAAATATGGCTTTCGTTGAAAAGTTTTACAGAAATTCAAACAATTCTTAAAAATTTTATAGAGATTTTCGCGGCTCATTGTTACGGGAACGTGAAAACTACTTCCTGAAAATATGTAACAATGTTTACAGCGTTGATCGCATTCGTCCGTGATATGCCATTGAAACGAAAAATATCTCATGATAAATATAAAAATATAAAAATACCCCTTGAAGGGGCAAAATAACAAACTTACT
The DNA here is from genome assembly GCA_017449135.1 of Synergistaceae bacterium. GTDB lineage: Bacteria > Synergistota > Synergistia > Synergistales > Aminobacteriaceae > JAFUXM01. The sequence continues at coordinate 5,184 of JAFSKE010000031.1, read as the reverse complement.
TCTTTGAACCGCAGGCAGAGGGCTTATCGCTGCCGCATGATGATTTTTTTTCTCCGCCGCACGATGATGATTTACTTCCCCAAGACTCTAAATCTTTCAGTGCCATTATTGAAACCTCCTGTATAATTTTTATGTTAATTATAATATAAAAATTTGAATTTTTTAGCAATAAGGCACTTTTTTGTTACTTGAATAATTTTAATGAGGTGAGTTTTATGGTATCAAAAGATAATATGCCGGAATGTCCCGTTGCTACAACAGTAAATTTAATCGGCAGTAAATGGAAGCTCTTAATCCTGAGAAATTTATTATCGCACTCATGGAGATTCAATGAGCTTAAAAACAATCTTTCAGGGATAAGCCATAAGGTTTTAGCTGAAAGTTTACGTTCAATGGAAAATGACGGACTTATAATTCGCAGAGTCTATGAGACAAAACCCCGCAAAGTTGAATATTCCCTAACTGAACTCGGCTTCAGCTTAAAACCAGTATTGCTTGAAATGGAGAAATGGGGAAATTTTTATAAAACAACTATCCTTTATCCTCCGTAATATTTTATTAAAGTTTGTATTCCGTTTTCGCCTTTTCCGTCTTCATCAAGTTTTTTGTAATTCGTCATGGTAGTTAATAACACGTCAAGATTCAAATTTTCCTTTTTTGATTCTTCGACAGCCAATAACATATCCTTCAAAAAATGTTTAATCGAAAATCCCGGTGTGAAATCCCTGTCTAAAATCTTGGGAGCAGCAGTATCGAGTTGTCTTGAACTTGCACCGCCTGTTGATACAGCACGAAGAAATTTCGACATGTCAATTCCTTTTGATTTTGCGTAGGCCATTCCCTCACAGACTCCCGCAATAGTTCCGGCAACGATAATTTGATTAGCAAGTTTTGTGTGCTGTCCCATTCCTGCGTCTCCCATGTAATTAATATTCGTTCCCATAGCACGGAATAAAGGCAGACAGGCTTTGAAATCATCTTCATTGCCTCCGACCATGATTGAGAGTTTAGCATTTTTAGCACCTAAAATTCCGCCCGTAACAGGAGCATCAAGAACGTGAAGGCCTTTTTCAGTTCCTTTGTCATAAATCATTTTTGCAAGAGTCGGGCTTGTAGTAGTCATGTCAATAATATATGAGTCTTTTTGTGCACTGTCGAGAACTCCCCCCGTAGCGAAATAAACTTCCTCAACATCTTTAGGAATCCCAAGCATGGTTATTGTAACGCTACAATCCTTGACACAATCGTTAATCGAACTGTGATAACGTGCACCGTTAGCGATAACGTCATAAACCTTCATAATCGACCGTGCATAAATATGAACTTCAAAGCCGAGTTTAACAAGATTTTTGACCATAGGTTTTCCCATTCTTCCAACGCCTATAAAAGCAATTTTCTTCATTGATGTGTTTCAGCCTCCTTTTTATTTATCATCATATCTGTGTTTAACCTCTCTGTCTCTGCGAGACATCTCCCCTTAGCAAGGGGAGACTTTTTGTTCTTCGCACACGCTGCCTCTCCTCATTGAGGGGAGGGGAACCGCTTTAGCGGTGGAGGGGTGTATCGTGATGTGTCAACTTGCCTTCATTAGCTTCTCGAATAGATTGACGCAACACTGACATATTAGAATCGCTGTAAAACGGATCACTATTTTCCGCATATTTTATGATAACATTCAAAATGTCAGGCATTTTATCATCGGGGAGCGAATCAAGAATATTATAAACGCTTTCTCTTGCTGACATGTTTTTATCCTTTCATTAAAAATAAAAATTTGTGTTTCACTGCATGTTATAATTTCAATCAAAATAATATCATAACTTAAATTAATTTTTTCGGAGAATTTTATCAGACGTGAAAAACAGATCCATAATTAAAACCTTCAATCGCTCACTACAGAATAAAACAATTTTAGAACGTTCAGGAATTTCGGCACGGGCTTATTTATCACAGACAAGGGCACACACACTCGCAATTTTTCCGGATTCTCTACAGGCAGCGGAATTTTTACAGGACTACAAAAATTTATATCCGGACTTAAATATTTTTATGCTTAACGAGTTGCCTTTGACTTCACAAAATAAAAATTTCAAGGCTTTATTGCTTGAACGCGGCGAGACTATAAAACGCTGGATTAATGAAAACGGGATTTTAGTTTCTGTTCCTGCGGCTTTAATGACTCCTTGCATGATTGGAAACGGGGAAATGAAAATCAAATTATCCGATAAATTCGACATTGAAAAAATAAAATCATGGCTCGAAATTTCAGGTTATAAACGTTCTAATCTTGTATGGATTCCTGGACAGTATATTCAAAGGGGATTTATTCTTGATGTCTATGATCCTGCTTATGCAATGCCGTTAAGATTTGAATTTTTCGATGACGAAATCGAAAGAATCGGAGCTTTTCACCCTGACACTCAAAAAAGTGCATCGGATTTAATGGCGATTGATGAAGTTACTTTACACGGAATCAATGACGCAAAAAGAATTGAGCCCGTTGAATTATTGCCTGATGATGTAATGATTATTTTGAACGATCCCGAAAAAGTCGAATCACAGGCCGAATCTTTCACTTGGTTATGGAATGAAATTTACAGCGAATTACAGACAACAACTGAAATTAGTTTGTGGGATAAAGTTTTTCACAAATTAGCGACATTTCCTGTTTTAAGAATTTCAAGCGATCCCTCAAAATCCGATGTCGAAGCACCTACCGAAGCATTACCGGCATTCAGAGGCAGCCCCGAAAGTATTTTGAAGATGTGTAAAGACTTGGAACGCAGCAAATTTGAAATTGAAGTTTTCACGACTAATCCGATATTTCAAAAACTGCCGTACAAAATTCAAAATCGTGCTTTGTCGTCAGGTTTCATTGATAAAAATTCAAAACGTGCTTTTATTTCAGATCGTGAATTGTCGGGAATAAATGCTAATATCTCATTAACTCAATGGAAAACGCCTAACGAATGGAAAGACATTGAGAAATTATATGAAGGCCAATTAGTTGTCCATGACGATTACGGAATGGGAATCTTCAGAGGCATTGAAACAATTAACGCTTCAGGTGTTCAAATGGATATGCTTGTTATTGAATTTGCCGACAATCAGAGATTATTAATTCCTGCACTTCAATCCGAAAAATTAACAGGCTTAAACGAACACGAAAACGAAATAACTAAACTTGACACGTTAAAAGGCAAGGCATGGAAAAAATATTCACAGAAAACCCAAGAGAAAGCACGTGAAGAAGCAAAAATTTTAATGGACATCTTCGCTCATCGTGAACTTGAAAGGCGTGAACCTTTTGCAGAACCTGACGAAGCCTACGATGATTTTGTAAAAGCATTTCCATATAATGAAACAGTTGATCAGTTAAAGGCCATTGACGAAATTATGAAAGATTTATCGAGTAATTACCCAATGGACAGATTATTAGTCGGCGATGTAGGATTTGGAAAAACCGAAGTAGCATTGAGAGCAGCATTTAGAGTTATTATGTCGGGATTTCAGGTTTGCGTTTTAGTTCCTACGACGATACTTGCACAGCAGCATTATGCAACGTTTCAATCAAGATTATCAGGATTTCCAATTAAAGTGGGATTATTATCACGATTTATAACGCCTAAACAGTCAAAAGAAGTCATAAAATTAACGTCAGAAGGTAAAATCGATATTTTAATTGGCACTCATAAATTACTGCAAAACGGGTTGAAATTCAAAAATCTTGGTTTATTAATCATCGATGAGGAACACAGATTCGGAGTTATGCACAAGGAAGGCATTAAAACAACTTACGGAGCCGTTGATATTTTGAGTCTTTCAGCAACGCCGATTCCGAGAACTTTAGCAATGTCATTGAGGGGATTACGCACGATTTCGGTATTATCGACACCGCCTGAAAACCGTTTGCCTGTTTCGACATTCACGGGAAAATGGAATCCCGGAACGATTCGACGTGCAATAACTTATGAATTAAATCGTGGAGGACAAATTTATTTTCTTTCAAACAAAATTTCGAGAATGCCTGATTATGAAAAGATGCTGACGGCTTTTTTCCCTGACGCAAAAATTCAAAAAGCTCACGGACAAATGCCAGAAAAAGAACTTGAACAGACAATGTTAAAGTTTTATGACGGTGAAATTGATATTTTGCTTGCTACGACAATAATTGAAAGCGGACTCGATGTAGGACGTGCGAACACGATAATAATCGATAATGCCGAAGAGCTGGGACTTGCTCAAATGTACCAGTTAAGGGGACGTGTAGGGAGACGAGGCGAAAAAGCGTTTGCATATTTCTTTTATCCCGACAAGATTTTACTAAATCGCGATACACAGGAAAGAATTGAAGCAATAGGAACGATGACGGATTTAGGCTCAGGCTACGAAATTGCGAGAAGGGATTTAGACATTCGGGGCGGAGGAGAAATCGGAGGAACTAATCAGCACGGAAACACAAAGAGCGGAAATTATCACATATTCTACAAAATGCTTGAAGAGGAATTAAACAAACTTCGTGGAATTTCGGAAAAACAAACAGTCGAAATAAATTCAGACAGAGGAAACGGCTGCATACCCGAAAATTATATTCCTCAGGACGATGTAAGAATCACGACTTACAGGCGGATAATAAATTCAAAGAATCTTGAAGAACTTGAAAAATTAATCTCTGAAATTAACGACAGATTCGGGAAAATTCCTGCTGAACTTGAATATTTAACAGGTTTAACGGCGGTTAGAAATTTCGGGAGCGAATACGGAATTGAAAACGTCGAAATCAAAAAAGGACTTGTTAAAGTGAAACATAAAGGATTTGAAATTCCTTCGGCCATGAAAATTAATTTTAAGAAATTAGGCAGAAATGTGAAATACTTGATGTAAAAATATAAATCAGGAATAAATTTTCCCCTCTTTGTCGTAGAGCAAAAAGGGGAATTTTTTTTATTTAAGAGCGTATCTTGACTGATTTACAAATAACGAAATATTATCTTGCCGTATTAGTGAACACTATTCTGGCGTTTCTCATTGCCTGAATACATAAAAAAAAAGGAAGTCCAAACGTGAACTTCCTCTTTGTCGTAAATCTTAAACTGGCGGTGGTCTACTCTCCCGTACGTACCCCGTACAGTACCATCGACGCTCGCAGGCTTAACTTCCAGGTTCGGCATGGAACTGGGTGTG
>JAFSKE010000030.1 GCA_017449135.1 Synergistaceae bacterium | reverse complement strand
TAACCCATTACGTTCATTGTTGCACGTTCACTCATTGCGGCCTTGAGCTTTTTAATTCCTTCGTCATCGTCAACAATATTAACAGAGCCGAAATAGAAATTAATTGCTTCAATTCCGAAATTTGCAAAGTCAGGACGTAATTTTTCGACAGCTTCGTTTGACATGTCCTCAAGATATGCGTTAATCTCGAAGATATTTATTTTTTTGTGTGCAATGTATGTCGAAATCATATCGCCCATTTTGCTTAAAATTAATCCCTTGAAGTAACTTTCGATGTCCTCACGGGTTAATGACATTTTGTTTCCTGCAAGTTTCAAAACAAATTGCCTGCTCTCGTTGACTCTGATTCCAAATTGCCCGTAAGCTCTTACGTAAATCGGAATTTGATATTCAGGGTCTCGTAACAAAATCGGCGAGGGAGTTCCCCATTTGATGTCGAGCAAATTAACTTTGTTTACAAACCAAACGCCTGCCTTGAAAGCACTTTCACCGCCGGTAGGAATGTTAATAATTCGTCTCAACAACGGAATATTATCTGTCGAAAGAGAATGTCTGCCTGCCCTGAATAAATCCAAAGCCTGACCGTCCCTGAATAAAATTGCTTCCTGATTTTCACGAACGATTAATTGCGTCCAGTTTCCAAGCTCTTCACTTTTAGCGGGATTTTTCCTGTCAATGTAACGCCACGCTAAAATGTCATTTGAATTTAAGTTATCGTCCCATTGAACGATTTGAATAATTGCCATTTGTTTTTTTCACCTTCATTAATAATAATATTTTTACCATTATAATATTAATCATGAAAAAAATATTTGATGAAACTTTATGTAAATCTTTGAGACGCAAAATCGGTCATGCCGTTTCAAATTGGAAGATGATTAACGAAGGCGATAATATTTTAGTCGGATTGTCGGGAGGAAAAGACAGTTTTGTTTTGTTACATGCCTTAAACGATTTAAGACGAAGGAGCCCCGTTAAATTTTCGATTTCAGCCTTCACCGTGAAAATTTCGGAAATGAACACTCAACCTCTTGAAAATTATTGTGCAGAACGAAATATAAATTACAAAATCATTGAGCAGCCTATACTTGAAATTATAAAACTCAGAAATGAAAAATCCCCGTGTTCATTTTGTGCAAACATGAGAAGGGGCGTTATAAGTTCATGGGCAGGCGAAAACGGTTTTAACAAAATTGCTCTCGGTCATAGTCTTGATGATGCTGTCGAAACTTTTTTCATGAATTTGTTTCACACAGGACATGCAAAAAGTTTTATGCCTGTTGCTTACATGTCAAGAACAAATGTAACCGTAATCCGGCCTTTGGTTTTGGCAACTGAATCAGCAATCATTGACGAAGCAAAACGCCTCGAACTTCCGATTATAAAAACTTCGTGCCCATATGCAGGACATACTGAAAGACAAAAAATGAAAGAAATGATTACGAAATTGCAAAATGAAATTCCCGATTTTTACGCTAAAATTATTCACGCACTTGAAAATTTATCAGACTTAGAAAGCTGGAAACATGAATAATATAATTCCTTCAGATGTAAAAATGACTCCGTGGCTTGAACAGTATAAAATCTTCAAAGAACAATACCCCGACTGTTTATTATTATTCAGAATGGGAGACTTTTACGAGATGTTTTTTGACGATGCCAAGAATGCCGCTTCAGTTTTAGACATTGCATTAACGGCACGTGATTCGCAGAAAAAAATTCCAATGGCCGGAATCCCTCATCATGCGTTAAATATTTATTTAGGGCGGTTGATTAAAGCAGGTTTCAGAGCAGCAATATGTGAACAGATGAGTGAACCTGATCCGAAAAAAGCCGTTGTTGACAGAAAAGTTGTTAGAATTGTTACGGCAGGAACTTATATTCCCGAAGAGTCAAACGGAGAAGGCACACACCTTGCAGCAGTTTCCCCGATTAAAAACGGAATTTCGATAGCTTTATTGTCAGTTGAGACTGGAAATTTAGAAATCGGAACGTTCGGCGAAAGAGACTCTGCGGCAATGATAACGGCATTTTCACCGGGCGAAATCCTTTATCCTTCAAACATTAAAAAGATACCCGAATTTTTGAGAGATTATAACCTGATTGAAAGTTCTCCCGAAAATTTCAAAATTCAAAATGCGGCCATGAAATTAAAACACGCTTTGAAAGTTTCAAATTTAACGGGCTTCGGCATTGATGAAAATGATTCCTGCGTAGGGTGTGCGTGGGCAGTTCTTGAATATCTTTCGGCAACACAGTTCAGCATGTTAAATAACGTACTCAAAATTTCTCCGCTAATGATTAAAAACCGAATGAGTTTAGACACCGCAGCACAAAGAAATTTAGAATTAATCCCTGAAACTTCGGGCGAAAGTATTTCATTGCTGACATCGATTGACAAATGCAGAACTCCGATGGGAAAAAGAACTTTGCGGGATTGGATTTTGAGGCCGTTAATGGATATAAAATTAATTCAACGCCGTCAAAAATTCATTGAAATTTTAATCGAATCAAAACGTGAATGTGCGATGCTTTCGGATTTATTGGCAGGAGCAAGGGACATTGAAAGATCTTTATCAAGACTATCACTTGGAACCGGAAACCCTGCGGATTTGGGAGCGATTCGGGATACACTGCGGATAATTCCCGACATTAAAAATATTAAATTTGATTCTCAACCTCTCTGTCAACAAGTTGACATCTCCCCTTGTGAAGGGGAGACTCTTTGCCCAATGCCTCTCCGTGAGCGGGGAGGTGGCAGACAAAGTCTGACGGAGGGGGTAAGCACACTCATCAACACTTTTCCCGACTTAAAAAATTTAAGCGATTACCTCGAAAGTGCATTAGAAGAAAATTTGCCGAGAAATTTGGGAGCATGGCCGACAATAAAATCAAGTTTCAACGAGGAATTATCAAATTGGAGGAACATTTCAGTTAAAGGCGAAAAATGGCTCTCGGAATATCTTGAAAAAGAACGTCAGGCTACTGCAACACCGAAATTAAAAGCAGGTTTTACAAACGCATTCGGTTATTATCTTGAAGCAGGGAAAAACGGTTTAACAATTCAGCCCGAATATTTCAAACAGACTCAGACGCTTGTAAATTCAAAACGCTACACGACACCTGAATTAAAAGATTTTGAAATCAAAATGCAGAGCAGCGAATCCGAAATTTCAAGAATCGAGAACGAAATTTATAACGCTGTCATCAACAAAATTCTTGAACACTCCGAACAGTTGCAATTAACGGGAAGACTGTTAGGAATTTTAGATTGTGTCTCGTCTTATGCTGCATTATCAAGAGATAAAAATTATGTTTGTCCGACTGTCGATAATTCCGACGTAATCGAAATTAAAAACGGAAGACACCCAGTAATTGAAAATGAATTGAGGGATTCTGCTTTCGTTCCCAATGACGTTAAAATAAATTCCGAAGGTCGGATTATAATTCTCACAGGGCCTAACATGGCGGGAAAATCAACTTGGCTGCGAATGACTGCATTATTATCAATCATGGCTCAGGCGGGATTGTTTATTCCTGCTGAAAAAGCAAGATTCGGTTTAGTCGATAGAGTTTTCACGAGAATTGGTGCGAGAGATGATTTAGTCAGGGGCAACAGTACATTCATGGTTGAAATGCTTGAAACGGCAAATATTTTGAATAACGTAACCGACAGAAGTTTAATAATTCTTGATGAGGTCGGACGGGGAACGGCTACGTGGGACGGAATGAGCATTGCATGGGCAGTTCTTGAATATTTGCAGGGAGCTTCAAAATCAAGGGTATTATTTGCGACTCACTATCATGAATTAACAATTTTGTCTGAAAGATTAGAGGGCGTTAAAAATTTTTCGATGAAAGTGTCTGAAGGCAAAGAAGGAATTTTGTTTTTGCATCAGGTTGAAGAGGGAGCAGCCGACAGATCTTACGGAATAGAAGTTGCAAGGCTCGCAGGACTTCCCGATGTGGTTTTGAGAAGGTCATTTGAATTATTGCAGACGTTCGAGAAAGACGGATTTGAAATTAAAGCGGAAAACATTTCACAGCCATTGCCTCAGACAGCATTAAAACGACAGATTTTGTTATTTTCGCCTGAGACTGACGGAATAATTGAAGAGCTTTCACAGATTGACATTAATAATTTGACACCGATTCAGGCCATGAAAGTTTTGAATAAATTTATCGAGAAAAGCAAAAACGCTCGTTCATGAAAGGAGATTTTTATAATGCTTCATACTATGTTGTCATATATTGCATATGTTTTAGTAACAACTTTTACTCCGGGGCCAAATAACATAATGTCATTGTATTCTGTAAGCACGGCAGGCTGGAAAAAAGGCTGTGAGGTAATATCAGGAATTTTCACGGGATTTTCATTGCTGACAATTTCAATAATAATATTCTGTCATGAATTATCGAAATATGTTCCCGAAATCGTAGGTATTTTGAAATATATCGGAGCTGCTTATATAGTTTGGCTTGCTGTTCACATTGCAAAAAGCACACCTTCGGAATCTCAAGGACATTCGATAACTTTCAAAAGCGGATTTTTTCTCTCAATCTCAAACGTAAAAGTTATTTTGTTCTTAATCACTGTGTATACTGCATATATTATTCCGTCGGGTGCAGGACTGTTTGAAATGTTCGCACACGGAGTAATAATTGTCGCTTTAAGTGCCGTGAGCTGGTTTACTTGGGGAACGGCGGGGGCAATTCTTCAAAAATTTCTGAAAGAACACTACATACCTTTTAATATCGTAATGGCAATAATTTTATTATGGTGTGCAGTGTCAATATTAAAGTAAAGGAGGTGCATTCATTATTCAAATTTCAAGTAAATTCACAATAGCAATTCATATTTTAACCTGCATAGATTATTTTTATAAAGTCGGGCAAAAGCGTCTGATTACGAGCGAATTTTTAGCCTCAAGCATTCAAGTTAATCCTGTAATAATCCGTCAAATAATTTCAAAACTTAAATCGGCAGGGATAATCGATATTTCACGAGGGCGGGGAGGAATGAAAGTTGCGAAAGCTCTCAACGAAATAACTTTATACGATATTTATAAAGCTGTTGAATGTGTAAAGGGAAGTTTGTTTCATTTCCACGAAAACCCTAATCCTAAATGCTACGTCGGGAAAAATATTCACAAAGCTCTCGACGGAAGTTTGGCGGATATTCAAAATGCTTTTGAGGAAAAATTAAAGAGCATCACGATTAAAAACATTGCCGAAAAAATTTAATTGTAAATATTGACATTACAAAAAATAATTATAAAATATTTTACATACTTGTAATAAAATAATTTACAATAAAATTATCACAGGAGGAAAAATTTTTTATGAAACTTGCGGTTATTTGTGCAAACGGAAAAGCAGGAAAATTAATTGTTGAAGAGGCTGTTAATCGTGGACTTGATGTTACGGCGGTTGTCAGAGGCGAAAATAAAACAAAAGCACCTCACACAATTCTCAAAGATATTTTTGACATTAAGGCGGAAGATTTGAAGGGCTTTGATGTTGTTGTAGATGCTTTCGGAGCATGGACGGCTGAAACTTTGCCATTGCACAGCACATCATTGAAAGTTGTATGCGATGCTTTGAGCGGAACTGAAACAAGGTTGCTTGTAGTCGGCGGTGCTGGAAGTCTTTATGTGAATCCCGAACACACAATGCAGCTTTATCAAACTCCGAATTTTCCTGAAGATTATAAAATCATCGCGACGGCTCAGGTTAAAGAACTTGACGAATTAAGAAAACGCAATGATGTTAAATGGACATTCGTAAGTCCTGCGGGAGATTTTCAGGCTGAAGGCGAGAGAACTGGAAAATATATTCTTGCAGGCGAAGAGTTTACGTTAAATTCAAAAGGTGAAAGCATTATCAGTTATGCGGATTATGCAATCGCCATGATTGACGAAGCAGTTAAAGGAAATCACATTCAACAGAGAATCAGTGTCGTAAGGGAATAACAAAACCCTTACGATTTTTTTATGAAAGGGGGGTAAAATAAACATATCTTTAATTTAACGAAGGGAAAAAAATTTTATGAATTACAGAGAACTTGGAAACACAGGCTTAAAAGTCAGCGAAATAGCTTTGGGCTGTGAAGGAATGGTTGAGGAAAATTATTCGATGTGCAAAAAATTATTTGACCTCGCCGAAAAATCAGGAATTAATTATTTCGATTTATATTCGCCAGACCCTGATTTAAGAGCCGCAATCGGAAATGCTTTACATGGCCGACGTGAAAAATTTATCATTCAGTCTCATTTATCATCAGTTTGGAAAAACGGACAATATGAACGCTCAAGAATTTTATCTGAAGTCAAAGATGCTTTTGAGGAGTCGTTAAAATTATTGCAGGTTAATTGTATTGATGTCGGAATGATTCATTATTGCGATGCCCTTGACGATTGGGAAACGATTTTGAAAAACGGAATTTTGGATTATGCCCGTGAGTTAAAATCTCAAGGAAAAATTAAGCATATAGGCCTTAGCAGTCATAATCCCGAAGTCGCATTAAAAGCCGTTGAAAGCAATTCAATCGAAGTTTTGATGTTCAGCGTTAATCCTTGTTACGATTTACAGCCTGCAAGCGAAAATGTCGAAGATTTATGGGCTGACGAAAATTACGAAAATCATTTAACAAACATGAATCCCGAACGTCAAAAATTATACGAAACATGCCAGCGTAATGGTGTCGGAATTACGGTAATGAAATGTTTTGGAGGCGGTGATTTGCTGAATGCAGAGTTATCTCCCGCAGGTGCAGCCTTAACAGTCAATCAATGTATCTCGTATGCTTTGAGTCGTCCGGGTGTTTCGTGTATCTTGGCGGGGGCTCATTCGGTCGAACAGTTGCAGGAGTCGTTAAACTTTGAAACTGCTTCCAACAGTGAAAAAGATTACGCCTTAGCTCTCTCGTCATTTACGAAAATAAGCTGGAAAGGCCATTGCATGTATTGCAGTCATTGCGAACCTTGCCCGAAAAAAATCGATATTGCTTCGGTAACAAAATTTTTGAATCTTGCCTTTTCGCAAAAAGCCGGGAAATCTGATAAAAATATTCCCGAAACAGTCAGAGAACATTACAAATTATTAACTCATCATGCAGGCGAATGTATACAGTGCGGTGCTTGTGAAAAACGTTGTCCCTTCGATGTAAAAATTCGTGAAAACATGAAACAGGCTGAAAAAATTTTCGGAATGTAAAACCTGATTAAATTTTTGCCGAAAATGAATAAGGATTATTATATATTTCAGCAGGAGGCAGATTTTTTATCATGATGATAAGCAACAGTAATAATATTGTTCAAATGGCTTATAACACCCTGACTTCAACAAATAATGCCATTGAAAAAACAGCGAGGGCTTTATCGACCGGTCAGAGAATCTCAACGGCAGCCGATGATGCAGCAGGATTCGCTATAGGTCAGGGGCTTTCGGCTCAAATTGCGGGAGTTGACAGGGCAATCCGAAACTCACAGGACGGAATTTCAATGCTTCAGGTTGCGGAAGGTGCAATGAATCAAATTAATTCAATGCTTCAACGAATGCGTGAATTAGTTGTGCAGGCCGCAAATGATACTTTGACGACTCAAGATCGAGGTTACATTCAGCAGGAAATCGGGGAACTTCGTAAAAACATTGACAGTGTAGCAAGCAATACTACATTCAACACTAAAAGATTACTTGACGGGAGTTCTTCGGCGATATGGTCATCTGACGATGCAAACATTAAAGTTAAAACTACGGGTGCGATAACTTTAATAGATCAATTCTCGCAAAGAAAACAAACTGAAGGAAATTACAGAATTGAAGTTAAAACACGTGCAGGGCGCGGACAGATTCAAAAGAGTGCAATCTTCACGGCACAAGTTCCTGAATATCAAAAAATCACGGGAGACTCTGACTCAGCCTACAGCGAAAAAATAAATATCAGTGCGTTAAACGATTCGTCATGGGGAGAAGGCTGGGAGTTCAGCGACGGAGTTTTAACGATTTCAGAGAGCGGAAATTACAGCATTGAAGGCGGAGATTCAACCTCAAACAGAATTGTTATAAATCCCGGCGTAAGTGCTCAAATTCGATTGACTGACGTTGACATAACTTCGGACTCAGGTGCGGCACTCGAAGCAAACGATGCAAATGTAATTTTATATCTCAAAGGCGAAAATACTTTATCATCAGGTGAAGACGGACACGCAGGAATCGAAGTTCAAAGATCAGGTTCAATTACAATTAACAGTTATGAAGGTTACGGCTCTGAAGAGGGAACTTTAACTGCTGTCGGACTTGGTGAAGCTGCGGGAATCGGTGGAGCTGATGACTCTGTCGGAAGTATCACAATCAACAGCGGGACAATAATTTCGACCGGCGGTTCAAATGGCGGTGCAGGTATCGGGAGCGGTGCAAACTCTCCTTCAAAATTTGCAAGCGTTATGGAAATCACAATTAACGGAGGCAGCATAACTGCTACGGGAAACGGAGGGGCTGCTGCAATCGGCGGTGGATTAAATTCAAACGGCGGAATAATCTCAATCAACAAAAATCTCGAAATGAATCTTGAAGGCTGGATTGACTCTGAAAACGGAGCAACTGAATCAATCGGTCGGGGCGAAAACGGTTTTGATATTGGCAGAGTTGAATATTTCGGAAACGATACGACACTTCGAGACATTCCGCAGTTTTATAATGCAAGCGGCGTGTTTGCATTTGAAACTCCCCAGAAACTCACGATTATTCAAGGCAACGGAAAAACGACTGACGTTACGCTTTATTCGACAGATACTATTGACGACGTTAAAACAAAATTAAATGACGCAATAGCTTTCGGTCTCGGCCATGCTTCATACGCTGATAACGTTAATGATTTTGTCAGCTTTGTTTATGACGGCCAGCAAAATTCTTCGGGTTCTGAATCCGTCGCAGGAACTTTTGTAATTCGTTCGGGAGTTGCAGGGAGTGCGGGCAATTTAACGTTTACTTCCGACAATCAGGACTTAATAAATCTCTTAGGCTTGAACACGATTCAATACTCGCAGGATAATCAATTCACTGTTTCAATTTACGATGCACATAACGGAAAAACAATCGTCGAAAATCTTGCAACAGAAGGAAATTCAATTAACGGTGTTTTAAGTCAGAACATGAGCATTGAATTTGATTCTATGGCGAACGTAAAAGCACATTGGGACGAAGCAACAAAAAATTATTACATGGCCAGCGAGTCAGATGTCTATAGTGCGATTTTGCATATTCAGGACAGAAGCACATCATTCCAGATCGGTCAAAACTGGGGCGAAGATATTTATATTAATATTGGAGATCTAAGAGCCGAAGCACTGGGACTGAATGAAGTTGACGTTTCGACATTCAAAAATGCTTCAAAGTCGATTACATTAATTGACATGGCATTACACAAAGTAAATTCACAGCGTTCTAAAGTCGGAGCATATCAAAACGAACTCGAATATAACGCAAACAGCCTAACAAATACAAGCTTGCATTTACAAGAATCCGAGAGCAGATTGAAAGATGCTGACATGGCTAAAGAATACATGGAATTTGTAAAACTTCAGATTTTGAACGGTACAGGCACATCAATGCTTGCACAGGCCAATCAAAATTCGCAAAACTTAATGAAAATAATGGGAGTGTAAAATTTTATGCGTGAATCAACGAAAACAACAAAAACACGTGATTTAGTTTTATGTTCGATTTTTATTGCGTTAATAACTGTCGGAGCTTATATCAAAATTCCGAGTCCTATAGTTTCGTTTACATTACAGACGATTTTTACGAATTTGGCGGGACTTGTTTTAGGTTCAAAATTGGGTTTCATGGCCGTAATCGGATATGTGATTCTTGGATTATTGGGCGTACCTGTTTTCACGGGAGGCGGCGGAATAGGTTACGTCTTGCAGCCAAGTTTCGGATATTTAATCGGCTTTGCTGTAGGAGCATTCGTAATCGGAAAAATTCACGAACACTACAGACGGAATAATTTTCAGTTTTTATTATTCTGCAACGTTGTCGGATTAATCTGCGTTTACATCTGCGGAATGCTTTATTATGTTCTGTTGAGTAAATTTTATTTGGGAAATTCAATCGGGCTTTTGAGTTTGTTTTTTTACTTCTGCATTATATTTATTCCAAGCGATTTAGTAATGTGTGTAGTGTCGTCATATCTTGCAAAAGTTCTGATTGACTTAAAACTCGGCCGGTAACCTCTCTGTCAGCAAACTGACATCTGGCAGATTGTCAAGTAAGTGCAACACCATGAGGGTGGAAAACTTGAGCTGGAGTTTTCCATCCCAAGCACTTACGGGGACGGTTATTAAGTAAATCTACAACTTTTTGCAAATCATCATCGCTCAAAGACAAAAAATCAAAGCCTTTTGGAAAGAAGAAACGAAGTAAACCATTGGTATTTTCATTAGTTCCACGTTCCCACGGAGCATGCGGTTTT
>JAFSKE010000029.1 GCA_017449135.1 Synergistaceae bacterium | reverse complement strand
GAGAATTGCGGGACTATGCGGAAAAAAATTAAATATTCCTGTAGTCTCAACTTTAGATGGATGTTTCAATCTGAAATGCTACAAAAATTCAACTCATCTTTTACCATGTTCAAAAGCAGTTAGAGATTACGAAATATCTTGCGGAGTTTCTCACGAAAAGATGACAATAATTCATAATGCCGTTAACGTAAAATTTTATTCGAGAAATGAAAAAATCCGAAATGAAATCAGAAAATCCGAAAATCTTGGCGACAACAAAATATGTTTTTTAGGCATGGGACGCTTCACAGATTGGAAGGGCTTTGATGTCTTATTAAAAGGTTTTGCTGAATTTTTGAAATGTCAGGAACACCCTCAAAGATTCATTTTATGGATTGCTGGAGACGGCGAAGAACGTGAAAATCTTGAAAATCTCGCAAAAGAATTAAACATTAATAAACACGTAAAATTTTTAGGTTTTGTTGATGATGTTAGAAAAATTTTATGGGCTTCTGATGTTTACGTTCACCCCTCAAAAGAAGATGAGCCTTTCGGATTAAGTTTGCTTCAGGCAATGTCGGCAGGACTTCCTGTGATTGCATCTCAAAGCGGAGGAATACCCGAAATGTTAAATCGCTCTCAGGGGTTGTTATTCCCGAAAAGCGATGTACAAAAATTATCCGAATGTATGAATGAAATCATAACGAAAATTAATTCTTTCAGTGAATTATCTCTTGAAAGGGCAAAAGATTTTGATGTTTCGGTTATCGCAAAAAAAGTTTATGAAGTTTACGAAAAGTTTATTTAATTTTTACAACTGAAATAATTGCAAGGAAGACTTTGAAAATCTATGAAAATTTTACATTACGTTGACGCTGAAAGTATTTCGTGGGCAGTCCCTTATATTGAACATATAAAATCTCTTGAGGGTTTTGGAGTTGAAAATATTTTGTTGTGTCGTTCTGGAGGAAATCTCGAAAAACTTGCAGACGAGAATAACATAAAATTTTTTGCTTTCAAGCCTTTAATTTCAAATTTACCGTTATTGTCTCCGAATTTTGTTAAAATCGTGAAAAAAATTTCGCCGAATATTATTCACACACGGTTATCATCTGCTGCCGGTATTGCTGGATTTTGGAAAGTTTTTTATCATCTTCCCGTCATTTCAACAGTTGATAAATATCCTAAATTGAAATATTATAAAAATTCAACGTATATTTTGCCGTGTTCGGAATCTGTTGAAAAATTCATGGCCGATTCCGGGATCCCTACAAACAAAATGACAGCAATTCATAATTCTGTGAACGTGAAATTTTATTCGAGAGATGAAAAAATCCGAAACGAAATCAGAAAATTCGAAAATCTTGACGATAACAAAATATGTTTTTTAGGCATGGGACGCTTAACAGATTGGAAGGGCTTTGATATATTATTAAAAGGTTTTGCCGAATTTTTGAAATGTCAGGAATACCCTCAAAAATTCATTTTATGGATCGCAGGAGACGGCGAAGAACGTGAAAATCTTGAAAATCTCGCAAAAGAATTAAACATTAATGAACACGTAAAATTTTTAGGTTTTGTTGATGATGTCAGAAAAATTTTGTGGGCTTCTGATGTTTACGTTCACCCTTCAAAAGAAGATGAGCCTTTCGGACTAAGTTTACTTCAGGCAATGTCGGCAGGACTTCCTGTAATTGCATCTCAAAGCGGAGGAATACCCGAAATGTTAAATCGCTCTCAGGGGTTGTTATTCCCGAAAAGCGATGTAAAAAAATTATCAGAATGTATGAATGAAATCATAACGAAAATTAATTCGTTAAGTGAATTATCCCTTGAAAGAGCAAAAGATTTTGATGTTTCAGTTATTGCAAAAAAAGTTTATGAGGTTTATGAAAAATTTATTTAACTACTCAAAATCCATTCTGCTGTTCTTTTGGCTTCGTTGAAATCTTTGTTGTGTTTTTGTTGATGAGGTTCGAGAAATTTATAAAAATCCGGGACTTCTCCTAAATCTTCAATTAATCCCTTCTCCTTCATTTTTTCAAACATCTCGTCAAATCTCTTTGTGCCTTTCCCAAATTTTCGTTTTAATGAATCCCCTTCTGTTCTCGGAACTCTCATTAATCCGACTTTGAAACCTGCTGTGGCTGATTCGGAAACCATCGAAACAGAATCTTCTGTTACAAGCACGTGCGTCGCTGCTCCAAGCATTGCCGTTACTGCATTGACTTTGGGATTTTCAGACAAAACTAAAAAATATCCCGTCGAAGGATTGTTTTCAAACATTTTTCTGACTTCGTTTTCAAGAGCCTGACTCGTTCGTCTCGAAGTAGTAATTAAAACCGTAATTCCCTCAAAATATCTCAACGGCCCTAAAACATCTGCTGCCCATTGAGCATTAGGGTTATAATTTGCGTCGCTTCCCCCAAGTAATAACGCTACTACTTTATGTTGAAAATCCTTTTTCCCGAAAAAGTTTTCCGATGCCGTTTTTATTTCAGGATTATAAATATGATTAGGTGCTCCCAAAGTCGTAATTAAATTTTTATCTTTGAGATTGTGTTTATCGTGTTCAGGAACAATGGCATAATCAAACGGTTTTGTCCCTAAAATTGAAGGTGTCATAACAACTGCACATTTATTATCGGTGGCTCTTGCGAGTGCCAAGCAAAACGGTGCTGCAGAACTTCCGGCGGATATAAAAAGAGTTTCAGGTTTATAACGTTTAATTGAAATTCCTAAATTTTTCAGCCATTCCAAAGCATAATTTTTATCTTTTGATGACAGTTTTTTAGCGGAGAATTTTAGTTTTATTTTTTCAATCGTGCTTAATTTTTCAAGTTTTAATATATCCTCATCAACTTCAACATTCGGCTGAAGTCTCTCAATCCAGCGTGCTATTCCTAATGACTGATGATAATGTCCCCGAATATTATCGCTTACTATTACGACATGATTAAATTTCGGCATTTTTTAATATTTCCCTCACTCTCTCCAAATCTTCAGGAGTATCAACTCCGAGACTTTTATTTTTTGATCCCGTAATCTTGACTTTTATTTTATAACCATGTTCAAGAATTTTTAACTGTTCAAGTGATTCGGAATCGCTTAACGGAGTATTTTTAAGTGTTACGTATTTATGCAAAAAATTAATTTCATAACCGTAAATTCCTATATGCTGGTAAATTGGAAAATTATTTTTGTTTCGTTTGTAGGGAATTAATGAGCGTGAAAAATATAATGCAGAATTATCGAGGGTTAAGACGACTTTTACAACGTTAGGATTATTAAAATCTTCGTGAATTTCATTGCAAAGCGTAACACATTCGTTGTTTTCGTTTAATAATTCCGAGACCTCATCAATCATTAACGGATCTAATAAAGGCTCATCACCTTGAATATTTATAACGGCATCAATATTTTTATCGTCAAAATTTTTAGCGGCCTGTTCACATCTTGCTGTACCGTTCGGCAAATTTGAATCAGTCATTACAGCTTTTCCGCCGAAACTTTCGACACATTCAAAAATTCTCGAATCGTCCGTTGCAACTATGACATCGCAAAGTGATTTCGATAATTTAGAACGTTCATAGACATGTTGAATCATGGTTTTCTCAAAAATTTTCGCTAAAGGTTTTCCCGGAAATCTTGTTGAAGCATAACGAGCGGGAATAATTCCTAAGATTTTTTTCATTTTTTACGCAATACCTGCTTTCAATAATTCGTGAATGTGAATAATTCCGACGGGCTTTTTATTTTCGGTCGCAATTAAAACACTGATTTCGTTTTTTTCCATAATTCTGACGGCTTCGGCAGCTAAAGAATTTTGACTTATGGTTTTAGGTTTTTTTGTCATGGCATTTTCGATTTTTGTGTTGAATGAGTCAGTCCCCGATTTTTCCATTAAACGCCTTAAATCTCCGTCCGTGAAAATTCCCGTCAAATTATCATTCTCATCAACAACACACGTTGCCCCGTAGCCTTTTCCTGTTATTACAAATAAAGCATCTTTTACCGTAACGCCTTCTTTGACGATTGGTAACTGTTCGCCGCTTCCCATGACATCTTTAACACGGGTTAATAATTTTCGTCCCAGAGTTCCGCCGGGGTGAAACATTGCAAAATCTTCACGTTTCAACTCCCTCAAAATTTCAATCACTACTGCAAGGGCATCACCGATTACAAGCTCAAGGGTTGCACTGCTCATCGGGGCTAATTGTAGAGGGTCTCCCTCGTTTTCGACATGAGCATTCAAAACTATGTCAGAGTGTTTTGCTAACGGCGAATCTTTTGCTCCGGTAATGGCGATCATTTTCGCACCGATTCTGCTGAAGTTTGGAAGGAGTGAAACAATTTCCGAAGATGCACCGCTGTTGCTTACGAATAATCCGACATCTTCACTGCGAACCATTCCTAAATCACCGTGTGAGGCTTCGGCTGCGTGAAGGAAAAATGAAGGTGTGCCGAGAGACGCAAGAGTTGCGGAAATTTTACGGCCTACGTGTCCTGATTTTCCCAATCCGACAACTACAACACGCCCCTGACACGAATAAATTAATTTTGCAGCTTTAACGATTTCAAAGTCAAGATTTTTTGAAGCATTTAATATTTCGTCAGCTTCAGTAAGCATTAATTTTTTTGCAGCGTTGAGGAGTTCTTCATCAGAGTGTTTCATTTTCGCATAAAAATTTTCGTGCGGTGTTGTGAATTGCTAAAACTTCGTCTAAAAATTTTCCCATTTGATCCAAAGGAATCATATTCGGCCCATCGCTTAAAGCCTCTTTAGGGTTCGGGTGAGTTTCGGCAAAAATTCCGTCAATTCCGACTGCTGCTGCTGCCCTCGATAAAGGAAATGCCATTCTGTAATCTCCTCCGCTGGCTCCTCCAAGTCCGCCGGGTTGTTGAGCACTGTGTGTAGCGTCAAAAATTATCGGGTAGCCAAATTCACGCATAATTTTTAATCCCGTCATGTCAACAACTAATCTGTGATAACCCATTGTAGTTCCTCGTTCGCAGATCATGACATTATCATTCTCGGATTCTCTGCATTTTGCGATTGCGTAAATCATGTCGTCGGGAGCTAAAAACTGTGCTTTTTTGATGTTAATAATCTTTCCGGTTTTAGCGGCGGCAATTAATAAATCGGTCTGTCTGCATAAAAAGGCAGGAATTTGAATCACGTCAACAACTTTCCCGACAGATTCAGCCTGATAACTTTCGTGAATATCAGTTAAAATCGGAACGTCAGCAATTTTTTTAATATCGGCTAACTGTTCTAAACCTTTTTCAAGTCCCGGCCCTCTCCAGGCATGAATCGAAGTTCTATTAGCTTTGTCGAAAGATGCTTTGAAGATGTATAAAAGCCCTCTTTCATCACAAAGATATTTCATTGTTTTAGCGATTCTGAGACCGAGATCGAAACTTTCAAGCGAACAAGGCCCCGCAATAACAGCGAGACCTCCGTCACCGATGAATTTTCCATTAAGTAAATATTTTTTCGTATTCAATTTTTATGCTTTGCCGTCTGAACCGAATAATCTAATTTTCTCACGGATTGTTTCCTTGATTGCTTCAACTCCGGGTGCAAGTAATTTTCTCGGGTCATAGCCTTTGCCTTCGTTGTCTTTGCCTGCTTCAATATATTTTCTTGTTGCAGCTGCGAAAGATAATTGACATTCAGTGTTGACGTTAATTTTGCAAACTCCGAGAGTAATTGCTTTCCTAACCATTTCGTCAGGGATTCCGGAACCGCCGTGAAGGACTAAAGGCATTTCTCCTGTTTTAGCCTGAACAGCTGCGAGAGTTTCAAATGAAAGACCTTTCCAGTTTGCGGGATATTTTCCGTGAATATTTCCGATTCCTGCTGCAAGCATGTCAACGCCTAAATCAGCGATAACTTTGCATTCTTCAGGATCTGCACATTCGCCCATTCCGATAACTCCGTCTTCTTCGCCTCCGATAGCACCGACTTCAGCCTCGATTGACATTCCCAAATTGTGAGCAACATGAGTTAATTCACGTGTCTTTTCGAGATTTTCAGCGATAGGATAATGTGAACCGTCAAACATAATCGAAGTGAAACCGGCTTTAATGCACTTGTAAGCACCTTCATAAGTTCCGTGATCAAGATGCGTACAAACGGGAACGGTGATTCCAAATTCTTTGTCCATTGCTTCAACCATTGCCTGAACAGTTCTGAAACCGCCCATGTATTTTCCTGCACCTTCAGAGACACCGAGAATAACAGGAGCTTTTAATTCTTCTGCGACCTGAAGAACTGATTTTGTCCATTCAAGATTGTTAATGTTGAACTGACCGACAGCGTAATGACCTTCTTTTGCTTTTTTGAGCATTTCTTTTGCGTTTACTAACATGTTTTGAAATTAGCCTCCTAATTAAAATTCCCGTAAAGGTTTTTGATGATTGAAATTATACAATGAAGTTAAAATTTTCGAGAGAGTATTTATGACAAGAGCAATAAAAGATGAAAAAGTTTGAGAAAATTTAATGTAGTAAAAATGAAAAAACAAAGGAGATGTGCTAAAATATATTTGCAAAAGTAATGCACGGTCAGTAAATTCTGGCTACTCCTTTGCTATTCTATTATAGCACAGTGTGAAGGATTGAATGGTCGTGCTTAATGTTTTTATTGCAAAAATACAGGAGGCACACAATAATGAAATTAACAATTATAGGAGCGTCCGGACATGGAAAAGTTGTAGCCGATGTTGCAAGTAAAATCGGATACGACGAAATCGAATTTCTCGATGATAAATTTGGTAATATAGACTTCTCATTTTCCTGCGATAAATGGCTTGTTGTAGGAAAAACTGTAACAGTCAATGAAATTCAAAATGACTTATTCTGTGCTATCGGAAATTCAAAAATACGAAAAATGTTCATGGAAAAATATCAAAATAAACATTTTGTTACTCTGATTCACCCTGATGCCGTCATTGCTAAAAGTGTAAAAATTGATGTTGGAACAGTCATCATGGCCGGAGCAATAATAAATCCAAGTTCAAAAATTGGTAAAGGCTGTATTATTAACACAAGTTCTTCCGTTGATCATGATTGTGTTGTAGGAGATTATTGTCATGTTGCAGTCGGCTCACACATTGCTGGAACAGTTAATGTCGGTGCAGGAACATGGATTGGAGCAGGGGCTACTGTAAGCAATAATATAAATATTTGTGATAATTGCATGATAGGAGCAGGAGCCGTAATAGTTAAAGACATAACCGAATCTGGTACATACATTGGAGTTCCGGCAAAAAAAATGAAGTAAAAAAAAATTATTTTTCAACAGGTCGCTAATCGGTGGCCTGTTTTTTTATGCTGTATAATTTTTCTGAAGATTTTTGTTCAGGCGAAAGTGTTGTTGGACGAAATTAAAATAAATCGTTCTTATAATTAAAGCAAGACATAATTTTCAATGGAGGCAGGAATATATGTTATCAAATTTAGTCGATAATTTCAGAGCTTCTCAATCCAAATATTAAGAACAGGAAGTGAAAAAATATTATCATGAAAAATTTAGAAATTGCGATGTCGAGAACTTGGGCAGAAATTAATCTCGACGAGTTCGCTCACAACTTCAAAATCTTGAAAAATATTCTTAATCCTAATGCTAAATTTTTGGGCGTTATTAAAGCTAATGCTTACGGACACGGAATGATTCAATGTGCTAAAAAACTTCAGGAATGCGGTGCAGATTGGCTGGCTGTTGCGGCGGTTACGGAGGGTGTCGAATTAAGACGCAACGGAATTACTTTGCCGATTTTATGTCTCGGGCAGGCTTCAACGGAATTTGCAAAATTAATGTGTGATTTCGGAATTACTCAAGGGGTCGGAGATTTTGAAAACGGTAAAAAATTATCTGATTACGCTGTCTCAGTTCACAAAAAAATTAAAATCCATGTCAAAATTGATACCGGAATGAGCCGAACGGGTTTTTATTGGCCTGATGACGAAATTAAAAAACAAAAAACTGCGAAAGAAATTTCAGATTTATGCAATCTTCCGGGAATTGAACACGAAGGTTTATTCACTCATTTTGCAGTCGCTGATGAAGACGAAAATTTTACTCGTTTACAGCTTAACAAAATTCTTGAGGCTAAAAAATATCTCGAAAGTTTAGGGATTAATTTCAAATTAACTCACGCTGCTGCAAGTGTCGGAGTTCTTGATTATCCCGAAGCACATTTAGACATGGGAAGATTTGGCCTCGTTATGTACGGTTACGAATCGACTGAAACAGGCAACGAAAATTCAAATTTAGACTTGCACCCCGTCATGAAATTAAAAACAAGAATTACCGCTGTCAGAAATTTACCCGCAGGAGCTACGATAAGTTACGGCAGGACTTACGAATTAAAACGCGATTCAAAAATTGCTGTGCTTCCAATCGGTTATGCTGACGGTTTATCGCGAAATCTCTCGAATAACTTTTTCGTCAAAATTCATAATAATTTATGTCCGATTTTAGGCAGAATTTGCATGGATATGACAATGGCTGATGTTACGGATATTACAGGTGTTAAAGCCGGCGACATTGCAACTGTTTTTGACGGCGATTTAATTCCTTTGGCTGCTAAAAATTCAGGAACTATAATTCATGAAATCCTCTGCAAACCCTCAATCAGAGTTCCGAGAGTTTTTATCGAAAATGAAAAGATGAGGGCTTAATTAATGATTTTACTTGAAAATATCGAATTTTATTTCAAAATTGTTGTACAATACGGCATTCTCTTAATGGAATGTGTAGGCGTTTCGATTTTATTATTCACGGCTATTAAAAGCATTTGGGGCTGTCTTAAACGTGATAAAAAAGTCAGATTAACCCTTGCGAAAGGTATTGCTCTTGCTCTTGAATTTAAGCTGGGCGGTGAGGTTTTAAGAACCGTTATTGTCAGAGAATGGAGCGAACTTGCTATCTTAGGAGCGATTATAATTTTGAGAGGTTTGTTGACATTCTTAATTCACTGGGAAATTAAAACAGAAGAAGCAAATTTAGAGTAAAAAAATTCCCCTCTTCTGAGGGGGACATTTATAATCTCACTGAGCTTCAAACATATCTTTCCCGACTGCACATAACGGACAAACCCACTCTTCGGGAACGTCCTCCCATGCTGTTCCGGGTGCTATTCCGTTGTCAGGGTCTCCAACTTCAGGATCGTAAACGTAACCGCAGACTGTACAAACATATTTTGTCATTGTATTATTTTCCTCCCTCAAAAATTTTTTTCGTCATTATAACATAAACCTCCCCGCAAACGGAGAGGCTGACATGTTTTATTTCTTTCCCTGCCACTCACATAATAAACCCGTAGCGACAAACATTGAACTCCATGTTCCCGCAATTATTCCTACTAACATTGCGTAACTGAATGCCATTAACACAGGCCCTCCCCATACACACAAAGCTATTACGGGGAATAAAGTTGTTAAGGTAGTGTTTATTGTTCGTCCTAACGTTTGATTTAATGCTTCGTTGACAAGATTTATAATTCCCTTCTTCGATAAACTTCCCCAATTTTCACGGATTCTGTCGAGAATTATTATCGTGTTATTTAATGAATATCCGACTATTGTTAAAATCGCCGCAATAAATGACGATGAAATTTCCATTTGCGTTAAACTGAAAAATCCAAGTGCAATAAATACGTCATGAACTAAAGGGACTACGCTGACTACTGCAAATCTAAATTGGAATCTCAACGTTATATAAATCAAAATCGCTATTAACGCAATAGTAACTCCGATTATTGCCTGCTGTCTTAATTCACTTCCGATTACGGGACCGACTTTCTCAAATCCTGTTACCGTCATGTCGGAGAAATTATCTTTTAAGACTTTAACGACTGCTTCACGGCTTTCTTCGGTGTCTTCGTTAGTTCGGATAATAATTCCTTTATCGCCGAAGTTCTGAATCATAGCACCTTTTGCGACTATTCCAGAAATTATTTCACGGACTTTTGCTACGTCGGGACGATTCTCAAATTCTGCCTGAATAACGTTTCCGCCTGTAAAGTCAATTCCAAGATTTAAGCCTCTTGTTAAAAGTAATACAACGCTGGCAATCACAAGAAGAAGACTTATTGTTAATGCGAGCTTTCGTTTTGACATGAAATCGAAATTAAGATTTAATCTGCTCATCGTCTGACAATCTCCTTTCCACGTTTAACGAATAACTGCAAAATTGCACGGGTTACTACGATATTCGCAAACACACTCGCTACAAGTCCTACTGACAAAGTAACTCCAAATCCCCTGACTGAACCTGAGCCGAAATAGAATAATACTAATGCTGCGATTAATGTAGTAATATTTGAGTCTAAAATCGTAACAAGAGCTTTCCTGAAGCCTGCATCAAGTGCTGCCATAGGAGTTTTACCTGCGTTTTGTTCCTCTCTGATTCGTTCGTAGATTAAAACGTTTCCGTCAACTGCCATTCCTAACGTCAAAATAATTCCTGCGATTCCTGGAAGCGTCAATGTTGCGTTGAATGCAATAAGGCCTGCGAAGATTAATAAAATCGTAACTGCAAGTGCCATATCCGCTGCAAGTCCCCTAAACTGATAAAAAATCAGCATGAAAACTAAAACCATTGCAGCACCGAATAAACCTGCTTCAAGTCCCTGCTTAATCGAATCTGCTCCCAAGCTCGGCCCTACGGATCTGTTCTCGGCGATTTCAACTGCTACGGGCAACGCTCCTGCTTTTAACATAATTGCAAGTCTCTGGGCTTCTTCGTTCGTAAATCTTCCTGTGATTTGTGCCCTTCCTCCTGCGATTCTGTCTTGTACAACGGGAGCTGAAATTACGACGTTATCAAGAATTATAGCTAATTGTTTTCCGACTAATCTTGCCGTAGCCTCTTCAAATAACTTTGCACCTTCGGAATTAAATTCGAGCGATACGCCCATTCTTCCTAAACTGTCAGGGTTAATTTCAGCGTTGACTAAATCTTTTCCGGATAATACAACTTCGCCCAAAAGATAAAATACTCCGGGTTCTTCAGCCGGTGCAACGATTGAATTTTCGATTGTCTTTGAACGTGTAATTAAATCCGCACTGGCATTGCTTAACTTTGCAACTTCCTCACGCCAGCGTTCCTGAGCATTTACAAACTGAATGTCAGTATCGTAATTTCGTCTGACGGGTTCAACTGGTAAATTTCTGCCTGTAGATTCAATTACTTCTCTGAAATCCATTTGCGCAGTCTTACCGATTAATTCAAGTGCCGCTGCAGGGTCTTGAATGCCGGGTAAATCAACGATAATTCTATCTGTTCCACTTTTCTGGATTATCGGCTCTGCAACTCCGTATTGGTCGATTCTGTTTCTCAAAACTGCGAGCAGTCTGTCAATGCTGTCATCTCTCAAAGGATTTTCGGGAGTGTCTTTAGCCTGTAAAACAATGTGTGCTCCGCCGCGAAGGTCAAGACCTAAATTAAGTCCGTCCTTGTAAAGCCAAGCAAAACATAACGCCCCTAATATTACGATTAATACAAGAATGAGGCGTAATTTTTCAGAACGATTCATTTATGATGATGCCTCCGATTTTGTTTCAGTTGAAGCACGTTTCGTCTGTACCGCTGATTTCAAAATTCTTACTCTGACACCTTCTGCAATTTCAATCTGGAAAGTATCGTCTCTGACTTCTCGGACTGTCCCCAAAAATCCGCCTATCGTTACAATCTGATCGCCCCTGTTGATGCCTGCAATCATGTTACTATGTTGTTTATCACGTTTACGCTGAGGACGAATTATGAAGAAGTAAAAAATCAAAATGAATATCGCAAGCGGGAATAACATTCCCATTAAACCGCCTTGTTGTGCTGCTCCTTCTGCTCCCGTTGCCGTTCCTGTTCCTGAACCTGAACCGGAGGAGGAAGGAGCTGTACCTCCGCAAGGTGATACAGCTTTTGTTGTTTCTGCCATTAAAAAAATTACCTCCGTTAAAATAAATTAAACTTTTCTACGCCACGCCACTGCTTCGATTTCAATTCCGACACCTTTGGGAAGGTCTTTAACTGCTACAAATGAACGTGCAGGAGCTTCCTTATCGAAATATTTTGCGTAAATCCCGTTGACTTCAGCAAAATTTGAAATGTCGGTTACGAATACAGTAGTCTTGACAACATCACTTAATAAATATCCTGCTGCTGAAAGAATATTTTTCAAGTTCGTTAAAGACTGTTCAGCCTGAGCCGAAATTGTTTCGGGAATATTTCCTGTCGAAGGATCAACGGGAATTTGTCCTGAAACATACAAAAATTCTCCCGCCTGAATAGCTTGTGAATACGGGCCTATCGCAGCAGGTGCTTTGTCAGTTGAAATTACTTTTTTGACTTTAGCATATTCAAGAATTGAATCCGGTTCTACAAATGCCATAATGTTACCCTGCTTCTTTACTTCTTCCACATTGGCGAATATTTTGTGAGCTTCGCATATTTTGCGTTTTCGCCGAGATCCTCTTCGATTCTAAGAAGCTGATTGTATTTTGCGATTCTGTCGGTTCTTGCGATGCTTCCGGTCTTAATCTGGCCTGCACGTGTTGCGACTGCTAAATCTGCAATGAACGTGTCAGCTGTTTCGCCTGAACGGTGTGAGACTACTGCTGCATAACCTGCTTCGGCTGCCATTTGAATTACTCTCAACGTTTCGCTGACTGTTCCAATCTGATTTAATTTGACAAGAACTGCATTTGCTACACCTTGAGAAATTCCACGCTCAAGAATCTTGGGATTTGTTACGAATAAATCATCGCCGACAAGCTGAATTTTTTTGCCGAGTGTTGCAGTAAGTTCTGCCCAGCCTTCCCAATCATCTTCAGCACAGCCGTCTTCGATTGAGATTAACGGGAAATCATTTGTAAGTTTCTCGTAGTATTTGATTAAGCCTTCAGCCGTGAATGTTTCGCCGCTGCCCTTTTTGAAGACATATTTTCCGTCCTCGAAAAATTCCGATGAGGCTACATCGAGTGCAAAGCTGACATCTTTACCGGG
>JAFSKE010000028.1 GCA_017449135.1 Synergistaceae bacterium | reverse complement strand
TTGGAGCACCGCCTGTTGTTAGCAGACAAAAACTTCTCGACCAAAACATTTCTTTCCATAATTTTTGTCGAACATCAGGAAATTTTTTCTTGATTAGACGTGATGAAGCACTTTTATAAGCGTTTATGAATTTGGACATTTTGGTTTTAGGTTGCGCTCTAAACATAATATGCACATGATCCCTGTCATGTTTCCATTCTTCAAGCGTAATATTATGAACTTTAGCAATACGAATAAAAACATCTTTTGCAAAATCACTCATCTCATCGTAAAAAACTTTTCGTCTGTATTTCACAACCAGAATGAGATGATAATATAATAAGAATACTGAATGATTATTACTATCCAAATCCATTTTCTCACCACCTTTAATTTTATGCGACTGATTATAACATAGAAAAAAATAAACTATAAGCACAATTCATCTCCCACTTAAAGAAGTGGAGACTTCTTGCGAGATGGGTTAAAAATAAAAATTTATATCCATATTATAACCTAACAGGGATATTTTCAGATTTCATTTTGAGTTTCAAGTCCTGAATTTTCACTTCACCGAAATGAAATATTGACGCTGCCAAGCCTGCATCGACTTTCGGCAATGTCTTGAAAAGTGTAATAAAATCCTCAATCCTCCCTGCTCCCCCTGAAGCTATCACGGGAACATTCACGACTTCGCAGACGGCTTTTAACATTTCGATGTCAAAACCCTGTTTCACTCCGTCAGTGTCGATTGAATTTAACACAACTTCACCTGCACCGTTATCAACGCAATTTTTAATCCAGCCGATAGCCTCAATTCCCGTGTCATCTCGCCCGCCTCGTGCAAATACATTAAATCTCCCGTTTACCCTTTTAACATCTGCGGAAATTACAACGCATTGTGAACCGTATAATTTCGCAGCTTCGGGAATTAATTTAGGATTTTTAATTGCACCTGTGTTTATGCTTACTTTGTCAGCTCCGCAGGATAAAACCCTCTCGAAGTCTTTTACGCTTGAAATTCCTCCCCCGACTGTCAAAGGGATAAAAACGTTTTTCGCAGTCTCCCTCAAAATTTCCGTGAAAATCTTTCGTCCGTCAGATGATGCCGTAATGTCATAAAAAACTAATTCATCAGCACCGTTATCGCTGTAAAATTTCGCAAGCTCAACGGGGGAATTTACATCGTTCAAATCTTTGAAATTTACGCCTTTAACAACTCTTCCGTCTCGAACATCAAGACAGGGAATAATTCTTTTCGTAATCATCTTGAAACCTCTATAGCGTCATGAATATTTATTGCTCCCGTGTAATATGCTTTTCCGATTATTGCTCCGTATAAATCTAATTCCGAAAGTTTTTTAACGTCTTCAATCGAACTTACACCGCCCGAAGCTATGATGTTGAGATTTAATTTTGATTTCAGGGTTTTATAAAGTGAAAGATTAACGCCTTTCATTGCTCCGTCTTTTGAAATGTCAGTGCAGATTATGAATTTAACGCCTAAATCCTGCATTTTCTCACAAAAGTTTATAGCCTCAAGGTTAGAATCTTCAATCCAGCCTTTTATCGCAACATTTCCATTTTTAATATCGACACCGACAGCAATTTTTTCGCCGAAATTTTTAACGCATTCAATCAAAAAATTTTTGTCAGTTACGGCAGACGTTCCTAAAATTATTCTGTCAGTTCCGAAATTTATATAACGTTCGACGGTTTCAAAATTCCTGATTCCTCCGCCGACTTCGCATTTTAATCCGCAAGATGATTTTATGTTTTTGATTGTGTCGAAATTAACGGCCTTTCCGATTTTTGCTCCTTCAAGGTCTACAACATGGATCCATTCTGAGCCGAGAGATTCAAAATTTTTTGCAACACTCACAGGATCGTCATTATAAATTGTCATGTTATTGTAATTTCCCTGAAAAAGTCTTACAGCTTTACCATTATATATATCAATGGCAGGTAAAATTTTCATATATTAAACCTCACAAAATGCACGCAAAATTTTTAATCCTGAATTTCCGCTCTTTTCAGGGTGGAATTGAACGCCGTAAATATTTTTATGTTGAACAGATGCGACTAAATCAGCTCCATAATTTGTTGTCGAAGTTACGAATTTTTCGTCGCAAAAAGCCGAATAAGAATGTACAAAATATACGTATTCGCCTTCACTTGTATATTTGAAAATTGACGAAGGGGTAGAACAACACATGTGTAAAGCGTTCCAGCCTATTTGAGGGATTTTGAGATTTTCGGGTATGACTTCTTTAATAGCTCTGACGGAACCGGGAATTAAATTTAATCCGTCATGCTCTCCGAACTCGTAACTTTTAGTGAATAATAACTGCATACCTACACAAATTCCGAGTATTGGTTTACCATTTTCAGCTTCGGCGATAAGGGGTTCGGCCATGCCTGAAGAGAATAATTTTTCGGCAGCATCTCCGAAAGCTCCTACACCGGGCAGAATAATTCTGTCAAAATTCTTTAATGCGTCAGGATTTGAAATAATTTCGACATTTTGATTAATAGCGTTAAATGAACTTGATAGAGAAAATAAATTCCCTACACCGTAATTAATAATAGCAATCATAATTTACAAATTTTATATATACATAAAAATAAAAGAGCCGACACCATAAATAAAATCTTCAGGCACGGCTCTTGGGTACAAAATCAGGAGAGAAGATTATGCGAGGCTTCCTACAGCTGCTCTGAGTTTCTCGACCTGTTCAGTCAACATCGCTAATTTTTCCTTCAAAATTGCGTTTTCGACTTCCAACACTTCGGAAGGAGCTAATTTTGTCTTTTTCAAAATTTCAGTACTCTTCGGAGCTTCAACTGCCGGTGCTTTAGGTACTGAAACTGGTTTCGCTGCTCTGACTTTGGGCTGGGTTTTAACTTTCGCCTGTGCGGGGGCTGCTGCATTCTCTTTCTGCTGTTTGTTCCATGCTGCAAGAGTCTGCCAGTTTGTCCCTACTGCGACGGCTACTTCTCTGAAACCTTCTTTTCGTGCTCTCTCTAAGATAGCGTCTTTTTCAGCCTGAGTAAATTCACTTGACTTTTTGACCTCTGACTTAGGAAGCGGCACAACTTTTGCTTTTTTGACCTTCGGAGCCTTTGCAGGTTTTTCTGTTTTCTGTTTTGCTTTAATTTTTGCATTCTTAGCCTGTTTCTGTAAAGCCGAGACTGCCTGCCAAGTTGTTCCAAATTCTGCGGCGACTCTTGAGAGATCAACTTTTTCTGCTCTTGAAAGTATAGCTTGTACTTCTTCAGGCGAAAAATCTTTTGCAGCTTTTTTCTTTGCTTTTGAATCTTCAACTGCGGGTGCGGGTGCAGGAGCTGAAGCAACGGGGGCGTTTTCAGGAACTGGAGCTGGAGCAGGAGTGTTATTTTCTGCCGGTGCAGGAGTTCCCCAAGTACTGCTTTCATTGTAGTTATAGTTGTTAAAACCAAAATTTCTTTCGTCCATGATATGAACAATCCTTTCTATAGGTATATGTATGTTGATATATTATAGGAGATTATATCATATATACAGAAAATACAAGTATGCAATCGCAGAATAATTTTATTATTCAAGCCATCTGTCTATATTTTTCCTGTAAAGCTCGGATAACTTTCTTGTAATCTTTCCGGGCTTTCCGTCGCCTATGACTGTTCCGCCGACTTTGACAATCGGTATAATCATTTTGATGCTTCCCGTAACAAATGCTTCGGATACATCATCGCTTGAAAGTTCAGGCCATAACGGGCAGCGTTCTTCAACTTTGATTCCGTTTTCTCTTGCGAGTTCGAGAATTGCACCTCTTGTTGTCCCCTTCAAAACTCTGTCTAAAGGAGCTGTTACAATCGTGTTATTCTTGAATACAAGGAAGAAATTGCTGTGTCCTGCTTCGGTGATTTCTCCGTCGGGACAGTATAAAACATCAAAAGCCTCTGCGGGCATCTGGAATGTAGTATGATAATTCGTGCTTTTAATGCTTGGCTCATCTCTTCTGAAATAGACGGGGTGAAGGATTTTTCCTTTTTCAAATTCCTCTTGCGTCAAAAATTCAGGATCATCGAATAAGACAAAGAATCTCGGATTTTTGAATGTTCCGCTTTCTTTGTCAAAAGAATCTCCGCCGGTTAAAAACGTTCTGACTCTGACATCACGGCCGATTTTCGCGATACCTTCACGAATAATTTTTTTCATATCCTCGACATCAGGATAATTCACAATTCCTAAACTCTTGGCACTGTTCATAAATCTTTCCATATGAGGAGTAAGCATTAAAGGTTTAAGGTTGATTGATGCAAGAGCTTCAAAAACTCCCACGCCTCTTTGAATGATTAAATCCGAAATTGGGAGCTTTGCATTTTCCGGCTCAACAAATTTTCCGTCAACATAACATAAAATGTTCATAATAAATATTACCTGCTTTCAATTAATTTTTAGGAAATTCACGAGGTCTTATAAACGGGTCTGTTTCAATTTTCTGTCCGAACGATGCTTTAGTGTCAGGGAATGCATTAATTGATAAAGACAATCCGATTTGGTTATTGCCTCCCGATGTTCTGTCATTCTTATAATAAAGATCCCAGAGCATACAGTCAGTAACCCATTGAATGCTGTAAATCATCTCGTCAATCATGCTGTCCTTGAGATCATAACTTCCCCTGAACGCCGTATAAACTTCACGCCCTAAAGGGAATCTGATTTTTTGATGTATTCTCTTACGATCTCTGTATTGATCCCAAAGCATTGGACTGCTTCCCCAAGTATATTGTCTCTCGTAGGCAGTTCCTAATTCAAACGCACCTATTTTATAACGTAATCCCGTAAAACTTCTAAACATTTCATGATCGTCATGATCTTTATCGTAAAACCATACACGACCCTGACTGTCTGAAAATAATTCGATTTTTTTGTTTGCGTCTAAAACTTTCTCGAAATAATTTCTGAATCCTATTCCGTATCTGTCAATAAAAGGACTGTCCGGAAGACCGTAAATTGATTCCATGAAACTTCCATAAGCAGCATAAACTATAGCCCAAGAATATTTTGAAGTTTTGAAATAAGGAGATGTTACGATAAATTCGGGAGCTCTTGTAAGACGACCTTTGAATTTAACTTCAGAGTTTTTCTGATCTTCGATGTATTCGTTTTTGCTCCAGTTAAAATAAACAGACCAGCCGTTATTTTGATATTTTAACGAAGCATGAGGCCTCCAAATTCTTTCACGCCAAACTTCGTCCCAAGAATGTTCAATGCCTACCAGAATCGAAAAATGAGAATCAATTTCCTGATCTATTTCCAACATAAATTCGGAACCTGCTTTGCTTGCCCATGAATAACCGAGTGATGCCCTGCCTGTGTTCCAGCCGATTGTGCCTGTAACACCTGCTCCCCAGCCTCTTGAATCGCTTTTCTGGAAATATGGCAGAAAAGAATATGTTATTGCCCTGCGTTTTAATTCTACGACATAATCAAGAGGTGATGTGAATAAATATGTGTTGCCTAAATAGATTTTAGGTTTTTTGGCGACAACTTTTTTTCCTGGAATAAAAGTTATTACTTTTGATTCAAGTCTGTAATGAGGGTGATCAAGAGTACACGTAGTCAAGATGACATCACGCCATTGAATTACATAATCATCGGCAGTCCCTTTAACGAGTCCGCGTTCGTTTGCAAGTTCCCAAGGGATTGCAGAAAGTTCACTGCCATAAATGTATAAAATTCCTCCGTTTTCACCGACAGCAATATTTGAGACAGCTCCCATTAAGACACCTTCACGACTGTTAAGGTCATAATTAAGATTATCGCCTTTAATAGTGCGGGTGCCTTTAGTCAACACAACTTTTTGTTCGGGCAGCGGCATAGCTTGAACTTTTTGAGAATCAGCGTTGTATTCGATTCTTTCGGCCATGATAGTAGTGTCGCCGTAACTCAAAACAGCGTTTCCCTCAGCAAAAGCCTCGCCTGTTTCGTCATTAAAAGATACTCTGTCGGCATTGAGAGTAACTTTTTCGGAAGATGCCGTCTGCCTGTCAACTTCCTGATATTCATTAACGTAATAATCCTGAAAATCAGCTGCGAAAACAGATTCAGAATATAAAATCAAAAATGTTACAACAAAAATTATTTTAATGGTTTTACCCATCGGATTACGCCTCCCTTCTCTAATAATATCACGCCTGAGTTATCCATGCTTGCGAGAGGAGTACGTAATAAGAACTCGCCATCATAAATTACAAGTCCTTCAGGAAATGTGAAAGTGTTGTTTTCTTCCTTCCAATCGAGTTTTGGACTTTCAAGAATCCAGCTTCGATTATCAGATTCAAGAGTTCCGGAAAGTTTTTTGAGACTTGCGATTTTTTTATCATAAACATAAACGGCTTCACTTCCAAAGAACGTCCATTCACCTTTATCGCCGCTTAATTCACGCTTAATATCAAGTGATTTAGCGTTGATGATATTTCCGTCTCTGTCAAGGTAGGGAATTTTGACACGCCACATATCGCCTGAAACCTCACGGGAAAAATTAATATTTTCCATGACGATGCCGGGCATTTTCATTAAACTTTCACGAAGCAAATCGACATCAAGATTCATATCACTCATTGCGTATTGCACAAGAGTAACAATCCCGAAAAACAGAACGAATAAAAATATTTTGTATTTATAATTTGAAATTTTGAATTTGTGTTTCATTTCATTTTTTGTAAACGTCGCCTCGAGAGCCTAACATGTATACTGAGATTATTTTTCCTCTTCAAATATGTCCATAAGCAAACGCCAACTTCCAACTCGAAGACGATAACTGCCATGACCGATTAACGGCTTTATGTCAAGAATTTCAGGATTATATTCCAAAATATCAATAGCATGTTGTATTCTTTTCTTATCCGGATTCGGAATTTTTTTTAGACGACGTTCAACAGCCTCATCGACGTTTACTCTCCACATGCCATTCGCTCCCGAAATTCTTGCAACGTCAAATAATTTCCGTTTTTGAAATTTTCACGTCCCTGTCTCAAACCTTCTTCTTCTTCAGGCGTTAATGGTGCGTCTGCCCAGTCGTCATCTTCATCATCAATATCAATTCTTGACCATCGTAAAAAACGTGCATACTCTGCAAGTTTTGTAAATTCATCTTCCGTCAATAACGGCAACTCCTTTTCAAGAGCATTTTTCCCGGTTGTTAATGTCTTTATCATTTTTTCGTTCCTCCAAAGTTAAAATTTAATAATTACTTTACCATATAATTTTCCATGATGAGCCTTCACGTGTTACACCAAGCGTTCGGGTTGAGACAGATTTGAAAATTAACGTTTTATGTGTCGTAATTATTTTCGCTCGTTCCTCTCCAACCCAGTCAATTTTATAATCTCCTCTTAATCCTGTTCTGAAATCAGAAGCCTTTGAAATCTCTTTCGCAAAATTTTGAGGCGAAATCATTTTCTGCGAAGTTTCAGATAACATTCCGTACATCTCATCAGGAATATTATTTGCCCATAACGCTAAAAATTTTCTCAAAACACTTTCACGACTCGAATATGAATTTCCGACGTTTTCAGCTTTTCGATTTTCAATATTATTATTATTCGTTTTAACAGGAGTTTTCGCTTTATCAACAGTTTGAGCAGTCTTTGCAGAATTTATAAATTCGTTCATGTCTGTTGATGTCTCCTCGAATAACGGCGGTATCGGTCTCGGCGGAATTTGTGGCGGCGGTGGAGGCAAAACGTTTTTCGGCTTTTGTTTTGTCTGTTTCTTAGGCAGATTAACAACTACAACTTCGGGCTTCTTATCCTGTTTCTTGGCCGGAGCTGGAGTCTCTGGAGATGAAAACGAAAATAATTTTTCATTCCTTCCCATTCCCTTTACAGAAATCATATAATCCTCGTTAATCTGTTTCGGGAAAAATACAAGTCCCTGCACAACTCCCGCACTCGGATAATCAAGCGACGAATCATATTTTGAAGGTTTTATCCGTTCACCTGACGATGACAATAACGAAATTTTTTCATTTACCGGCGATAAATTTAACGGACGACTCCCAAACGAATAAACACTAACTAAAAATGTCTCTGAAGTATCAAGTTTTAATTCCGAAATAAAATTTTGTCTGAACTCTTCCTGCTCTGCATATGTCATTCCGTTTTTAATAGCTTCGGATTCTGCCCACGTTTCAGCAAGTTCCTTAGGGTAATGAACTATCCAGACAAAACAATCCTGTCCCCAATGTGAACTTGTCCAGCGTTCTAAAATTTTTATGGTCTCATCAATGGGATTTGAATTTGTTTCTGCGGCATGACAAACACAAAAAAAATTACCCGTCATCATTATCATAATAACGGGCAATGTAAACAATATAATTTTTTTAATTAACTTGCTGTTCGGGCGGTAACTCAAAATCTCCTCCGGCATTAGTATTAACTGTTCCTGAATTTGTAGGTTCTCCGTAAGCATTCCTGTTGAAAACATCACGCTTTATTATCGTATCTCTATTGGGATCGTAATTTGACTGCTGCTGTGATGCTTGAGTTTCGGGGACGCTGATTGAAGTATCAACTTTCTGTAAACTTGCAGGGATAGGATAAGACGAAACAACGCAATCCTCCGAAGTCTGCAAAAATGTTACAGAACCCGCAGCAATTTTTATCGAATTTCCACGAATAAATACACCGCTCACAAGTCCGACAGGGCCAAGCAATGCAGCTCCTGCAATACTCACAGCACCTGCTCCGACGATTGCTCCTTCACCTCTCGCACCAACTTTTCGGGCTTCTTTAATTGCATTCTGTGCAGCTTCACCAACAGTAACTTTGGGTTTTTGAGGGCCTAACGGTTTTAATTCCTCGAATGATAATCTGACTTCACCCGGAACTCCAAACATTCTGGGACGTTTAACTTCTCTAACTTGTGTAATTAATAACGATCCGGCAGGGGCTACAAGATGTTGATTTACGATTAAGTCATCGGTTAATTCAAGTCTCACGAAATCTCCGGCCTTTGAAATTGCAGGGCTTAATTCGTCCATAAATCTAAATTTCATTACAGTGTTCGCAGGAACGTTTACGGGAACTGAAGTAATGGGATCCATGACTAACGCAGCCAGCAGACTTTCAACTCTCATTACTATAGGACTTCCGCCACGTGATGAACCTGTTAAATTTGTTTCAAGTGCTTCAAGGCGTTTTATGGCAGCTTCAGAGGCGTTAATTTTTTTGTCAACAACCCATTCAGCTACACCGAGCTTAAATAACATTGAGGGCTGATCTTCTGTGCCTGTGTCAAGAAAATTTAATATCGCAGCATGTCTCTCGGCTATTGTGCCGGGTAAACTTCTCCCGAATAAATCTTCTTCAACTTTTGAAAGCCTTTCAATTAATCCTCCTTTAGCAACATAACCGTAAATTATTTTTTCGATCTGTTCCATCATTTGACGTGATGAACCGCCGTTCAAATCAGGGTCGGGAACTGCCTCCGAAGCATAACAGACCGAAGCAATTAAGAATAACGAAACAACTAATAATATTTTTACAGCCCTCATAAATTTATTAAGCCTCCTTTACTTTTTTCCTCATGTAATTTGCGGCAGCATTTATAAATCCGTCAAATAACGGGTGTGGTCTCACAGGTCTTGATTTCAATTCTCCGTGAAACTGTCCTCCGACATACCAATCATTTTCGGGAAGTTCTACAATTTCTACTAAATCTCTTTCCGTGCAGACTCCTGCAATTTTTAATCCTGCGTTTTCAAGTCTTTCACGATAAATATTATTAAATTCATAACGATGTCGATGTCGTTCTGAGATTCTCGAAACTCCGTATGCCTTAGCCGATTTCGTTCCTTCGATTAAATCACAGGGATAAGCTCCGAGCCTCATCGTTCCGCCGAGATCTTTCAAATTTTCCTGTTCTTCCATTAAGTGAATTACGGGGTGAAGGGTCGCAGGGTTCATTTCTTTGCTGTGAGCGTCATTAAGTTTGCAAACATTTCGGGCAAATTCAACAACCATCATCTGCATTCCTAAACAAATTCCAAACAGCGGGATATTATTTTCACGTGCAAATTTCGCGGCGTTAATCATTCCTTCAACACCACGATTTCCAAAGCCTCCTGGAATTAAAATTCCGTCAGCAAAACTCAAAACTTCTTCGGGAGATTCAGATTCCAAAATTTCAGACTCGACAGACACAATATTAATTCTTACGTTATGAGCTATTCCGGCATGGTGAAGAGCCTCAACAACACTTAAATATGCGTCCTTATGCTGAACATATTTTCCGACAAGAGCAATTTTGACCTCTTCGGGAGGATTTATATATCGGTCAACTACTCTGTGCCAGTCGCTTAAATCAGGCTGTTCAATTCCTTCAAGTCCGAGATATTTTAAGATTAAATCATCGAGTCCCTGTTTATGTAAACTTATTGGAACGTTGTAAATCGTCTGTTCGTCTTTAACTTCGATAACGGCCTCAGAAGGAACGTCGCAGAATAAAGCAATTTTATTTTTCATGCTTTGATCCATTTCGTGACTCGTTCGGCATACAAGAATATTCGGCAAAATTCCAATTCTCCGCAATTCCTGAACGCTGTGCTGAGTCGGTTTTGTCTTTAATTCCTTTGCTGCTTCAAGATATGGAATCAAAGTTACATGACAATAAACGACATTTTCACGCCCCACACGAACTGCCATTTGACGAATCGCTTCAAGGAAAGGCTGACCTTCAATATCTCCGACAGTTCCGCCGATTTCAACTATTAAAACGTCAAGCCCCTCGCCTGCCCTGATAATTCGTTCCTGAATGTCATTCGTAATATGAGGGATAACCTGAACAGTTCCGCCCAAATAATCCCCTTTGCGTTCTTTCTTGATTACACTTGAATAAATTTTTCCCGTCGTGATTGAATTTCTTTCACTCAAAGTCTCATCGATAAATCTTTCGTAATGTCCTAAATCTAAATCCGTTTCCGCTCCGTCATCGGTAACAAAAACTTCGCCGTGCTGAAATGGATTCATAGTTCCAGCATCGACGTTCAAATATGGATCGACTTTTAATATCGAAACTTTGAGATTGCGTTTTTTCAAAAGTGTTCCGACAGAACCTGCCGTAATTCCTTTGCCTAAAGACGATACAACACCGCCCGTAATAAATACAAATTTAGCCATTTTATCTGCTCAGGTACTTAATCGGATTCACAGGGCTGTTTCCGTTTCTGACTTCAAAATGTAAGTGAGGCCCAGTTGAACGTCCTGTTGTTCCGACTTTTGCAACGAGTTTCCCTGATGATACGTTTTCTCCTTTTCCTACAAGTAATGTGCTGCAATGAGCATATAAAGTTGATTGTCCGTTTGAATGCTCGATTACAAGAACTTTCCCGTAACCTCCCATCCAGCCTGAGTAAACAATTCTTCCTGATCCTGCTGCTTTAATCGGATCTCCTCTGTTTGCTTTAATGTCGATTCCGGTATGAAAATCTCTGCGCTTCGTAATCGGGTGTTTCCTCCAGCCAAAAGGACTGTTAATTCTTCCCATGATAGGCCATCTGAATCCTGAAGATCTGACGGCGACTTCACCTTTTTGAAGTTTCACACTCTTTTCATTCTTGGGATTTGAATTTTTAGAATCAGCAACTTTCGGAGCAGATACGGATTTTTTAGCTTCTTTCTCTCTGAGTTCGGCAATCTTCGCAGTATCATGATGTTCAATTAAGCCTTCGGGTTTTGCACCGGGTAAAAATATTTCGTCTCCGGTCTTCAACGATGCAACATCAATTTCTGCGTTGACCTGACGAAGTTTATTCATGGTTACGCCATAACGTTTTGCAACATTTTCAATAGCTTCACCTTTTTTGAGTTTGTAAAAAATTCCGTCCTGGTTGGGTATTCTTAATAATGCTCCTGCTCTTAATCTTGCTGAAGTTTTGAAAGAGTTGCTTCCGACAAGGGTATCAAGTTCAATATTCTGAGAGTTTGCAATCGACCATAAAGAATCTCCCTGTGCTACGACATATGATCTTGTTTTAATCGGCACAAGTTTTTCTTTTGTTGCTGCGACTCTCATCTGACGTGTTCTGACCTCATCTAAAGTATCATCGACAGTGCTTGAATCATTAGGAATTAACAATAATTGATTTTCAGAAAGTTTGTTAGCGTCTTTTAATCCGTTAGCGACTAAAATATCATTCGCCGTAACTGCCCCATGAGCTGAAGCAATATCCGAAAGTGTTTCACCGTTCTTTACGATATGTTCACGCCATTTAATCCCATTTTCAGCAAGCTGAACGGAATCATTATTTTTAATTTCGGGCGTACTGACTTCTTCCAAAGATATAAAATCTTCATCTTCTTCGTCCAATGGAACTTCTGTACCTTTTTCGTCGGCAGTAAGTTTAATGCTCTCATAGTCCGATAAATATTTTGGGAAGGGGCCGAAATCCTCGACTATTAATCTTTGTGCATATAATTCTTCGTTATTTAGAGGAATATTTTTCGGTGTTTCGAGTTCTGTAACTTCAACTTTCAAAACTCCAGAGGCAACAAAATTTTCCTCATTCTCAAGATCTCCCCAAGCCGCATCGACTCCTGGTGTTGCGGAAAAATCAAAATGCCCCGCCGAAATCATTAAAAACAACGCAAGTCCGAAAGTCAGACATACAACAAAACCAAATCCCCAGCAAAACGCCAGTGAAACACCAGCACGCTTTTTCTTATTGCGAGACTTTTTTCCAGAGCTGCCATTATAACCGTAATTATAATTTCCGTAGGAGTAAGAATCCCGCATCCTTTCATGTTCCGATCTCAAAAAAATTCCTCCCGATTATGCTGCACGAATATAAACACTACTAAATTTATAATTCACGGCATTTGTATAATTTTAATTTGGTGCTAAGCATTATAACATAAAACAAACTAATACAAAATACTTAGAACTATGATTAATTTACAAAACCGTAATTGCGGCTATTATAACACAGCAACTATTAAGGTATTCAGCAGATTTATTTATTTTGAATCCAAGCAGGCAAAAATTTTCGTAACAAGTCAGATAATTTTTTTGTCAGTGATTTATTTAGTCCTGCACTGCAAACAGAGACGGCAATATTTTTATAATTTATCAGCGAAGGGAAAAAGAAATCGCATTCATTTTTATTATCGGAGACGTTGACGGGGATATTTTTTTCGTGAGAAATCCTGCAAATTAAATTATTTACGTTTCTGTCATTTGTTGCGGCGATTATAAATTCAAAATTTTGATTTATATCTTCAGGCTGAAATTCACGGATAATTTTTTCAGCTTCGACAGGAAAATCGGAAATAAAATCTTTGCTGACTGCTTTAACTTTTGCACCGCACCTCAACAACGTATCAGCTCTCCTCGCAGCAACTTTCCCGCCGCCTACGATTAAAATATTTTTTCCAGAAATATCTATCATCATCGGAAAAAATGGAGGCCTTGAATTATTTTCATTTTCAAAATTTTTCATAATGCTATAATAACAAATCATGATATAATCTCTGAGCAGCTTTCCATACTTAAATGGGGAGCTGTTATTTTTTACAGCTACATTTACAGCTACAAAAATATATATTAAAGGAGCATGAGAACGTTGAAGAGAGCATATAAGATTTTTATTTTCTGCGGAATTTTTTTTGCATTAATATCCGGAATTTCATACGGGTTTATTCGAGACGGAGCAATCAGGGGAAAATCCGGACTTTCATTTTCAAACATAGCTTATAACTTCGACAGCTTAAACGTAACAATCAGAAACACTACAAAATATAACGTAAATTTCGGCGGAACGATGATTTTTTTAGACAGACATTATAGAGTCGTCGCAAAAGCTGAATTAATGCAGGCAAAAATCAAAAGACATTCATCACGAAAATATAAAGGATTTTTTAGCGAAGGTTCAGGCCACGAAGCAAAGAGTGCAAGATATTTAGAATGGGAATTTAATTAAGTGAGGGGAGAATTTACTCCCCTGCTGAAGCTACACAAGCTCTAACTATGATGTCTGTTGCTTCACCTTTTGTTACAGGTCTGCCGTAATGAAATTCAGATTCAATTTTATAAACGTCAAGTATTCCTAAATATGCTAATTTCTCGACGTATTCAGCATTTCTGTTTTTCTCAATCTTGAATGGCAGTTTAGCATTTTTAGAACGTTCGATGTGTTTCAATTTCGGGAATGCATCGTAAAGTACTTTTACAAAATCTCCGCGTGAAACAAAATTCCCGGGCTTTTCAAAACTCACAACGGGCGGTTTCCTCATCTCTAAAACTTTTTGCGCTCTCTCGATTATTTCGAGAAGGTCATTTCCCGTCATCATGTTGTCAAGTCCGAAAATTCCAGTGTCGTCCCTCTTAATTAATGCCATTGCGATAGTGGGATCGTCAAGTTCATCAATTCTGTATGAAACTGAATGAGGGTATTCGTTCGGAATTACAAGTCCATACAAATTTGAAATCTGAACGCTTTTATTCAAAGAATGCTCGGGGGGTACATCGGAATAATGACAAAGCGACAACGAAACGCCCGATTTTAATAACTCCCATTGAACAGCCATCGAATGAATTTCACTCGGAGTTCTGTTGTAACGTGCCGAAAGTGCCGCCAAAGCTCCTGCAGCCTGCCCCGTCATCATTGTAATAGGTTGAAGCCTCAAAGCTCCCGCCGTTAATCTTGAAGCCGAAATATTTTTTTCCGCAACAAGCAATCCGTCCGTATCATCTGGAATTAATATATCCATTGGAACTTGAAAAGGTCCGCGAGGTCGATTTGTAATTTGTGTGCTGGCTTTCTCTTCAAATTCCCATTCCATATCAGCGTCAGTGTTTGCACCGTGCAAATCTAAAATATATCCCCCGATTGCTATTGCGTCAGGGAACTCGTGATTAGTTTGTCCGTCTCGGTAACTCAAAGAATTTTGTAAAACTTCGTAAGACGTTAAAGTATGTTTTGCTATTGCACGCCGTGACTCTCTGACATAAGGAATTACGGGCATACGTCTTGCAATTTCCTGCCATTCTAACGGGAGATTTCGAGCTGCTTCGGGTAAAACACGATTGTTATATTCGTCATCAGCAACTGACCAATTCTCGCCGAGTTCATTTTGAACGTAATAAATAAAGTGCAAAGTTTTTATAAATGCGTCGTGTTCAATTTGTTTTCTTAAAGTTCTGTTTTCAAGATAAGCAATCGGCAGACCTCTTTTTCCGTTTGTCCATGAATATGCACCCGGGTAATCATTCGCCCAGTTTACGGAAGTTTTTGTTATGTTGGGGCGGTTTTCAGGGGTTGCGTCATAATTATAAGGATTAGAAGAGTCAGGAAGTCCCCTGTAAGCATTATGAGTCATAAAATTTACGGGAAGGTCGATAGGATATTTATTTCTGAAATTGAATCCGTCAGACGAGACAACACTTTCATAATTCCGTTTAGCAAGATCATAACCGGGTAACGGTGTAATCGCTCTTAATTCCTGAGGGACTCCGCCGGGATATTTACGTAAAACAGCAGTCCATGTTATATCCTGCACCATTTCATCAGAAGTTGAAAACTTTGCAACTGAATTTCCGATTCTGTATTGAGTCTTTGCGAGGGGCAAAATATCTCCGTATTCTGTAGCGTCAATTAAAACTTTGCATTCATGATTTTTATTGCCTTCGGGGGTTTTCACGGTTACGCCTGTAACGGTTCTTCTGTCTTTTTTGACTTCGACAATTTCAGAGTTCATGTAAAAATCAATTACGCCTTTACGTCTTGCATCGTTGACCATTGAGACTAAAATTTCCTGGCCGATGTGAGGTTCAAAAGC
The DNA here is from genome assembly GCA_017449135.1 of Synergistaceae bacterium. GTDB lineage: Bacteria > Synergistota > Synergistia > Synergistales > Aminobacteriaceae > JAFUXM01. Next base: position 5,670 of record JAFSKE010000028.1, on the reverse strand, counting down.
TAATGAAGTCGGATACCAGTAACAAGTTCCCATTGATTTACCGCGATAATCATAATAATCTTTTACGCGGTTTATAAATTCAAGGTAAATTCCGCTTTTTTGTCTGCTCATGTCGTCCATTGTCGAAACTCCCGCAGCAGTCATCTGTCCGCCAATCCAAGAACTTGCTTCAACGACTAAGACATTTGCACCCATTCGAGCCGCTTGAATTGCAGCAGAGATTCCGCCTGTCCCGGCTCCTGCAACGATGACATCATAAGAATTTTGAAAACCCCGTGATTTCTTTGATGCTGAATACGAAGGTGCTGAAAGAATTAAAATTAAAATCAACACCGAAAAAGTTTTGCGAAAAGTTTTTAACACATTAAAATTCAAAATAATTAACAACTCCTGATTAAAATAAAAAATAATTGCATATAATACACCCAACATCTAAAATAAATTAAAAAAAAATATTTGGAGGGCGAAAAAAATTTTTCACGAGTCATATATGAAACGTGCTTTGGATTTAGCAATTTTAGGGCGTGGAAAGACATCTCCGAATCCTTTAGTCGGCTGTGTAATCGTAAAAGACAATAAAATTATCGGTGAAGGCTGGCACAAAGAATACGGAAAAAATCATGCTGAAATCGAAGCAATTAACGACGCAAAATTTCATAACGAAGACATTAAAGATTCTACGGTTTATGTAACTCTTGAACCATGTTCGCACTTTGGAAAAACTCCGCCATGTGCAAACCGTTTAATTTCCGAAGGCGTTAAAGAAGTTGTTATTGCAATGAGCGATCCAAATCCTAAAGTTAATGGCAATGGAATAAAAATTTTGCGTGAGGCCGGAATAAAAGTTACTGAATTAACGGGAGAAATTCAGGACTCTGCAAAATGGATTAATCGGGGATTTATTTTCGTTCACAAATATCAGCGTCCATTTATAACATTAAAGGCTGCAATGAGTTTAGACGGAAAATTATGTTTGAATAACGGTGAAAGCAAATGGATTACTGGAATTGAATCACGAACAGAATCGCATTTAATACGAGCCGAAAATGATGCAGTTTTAGTCGGAGTAAACACGATTTTGAAAGACGATCCGGAATTAACAGTCAGACACGTAAAAGGGAAAAATCCTTTGCGGGTAATTTTAGACAGACACAACAAAACACCGTTAAACGCAAAAATCAGGAATGACGAAAATTATTTAATCTTAAATTGCGACATTAAATCAGCTCTAAAAATCTTAGTTGAAAAAGGCATATTAAATTTGATGGTTGAGGGAGGAGCTGAAGTTTTGAGTTCATTTTTGCGGGAAGGCTTGGCGGATTATGCGAAATTCTTTTATTCACCGAGAATCTTCGGAGAGGGCAGGGGCTTTAGTCTCGGAATGAATTTTAATTCGGTTCAGGATTCGTTAAAACTCAAAAACATAAAATCAAAAATTCTTGGCGAAGATATTTTAATTGAGGGGAGATTCACATGTTCACCGGACTTATAGAGACAATCGGGAAAGTAGGAAAATTTCATCAGACGGGAGAATTTTTTACGCTGACAATCGAAGCTAATTTTTCAGGCGAATTAAAAATCGGCGAATCCGTTTCAGTTAGCGGGGCATGTTTGACAGTTACACGAAATGATGCGAAAAGTTTTGATGTCGAAATGATGCGAGAAACTTTTAACCGAACATGGTTTGGAAAAACTTTGCGGACAGGAACGAAATTAAATCTTGAAAGAGCATTGAGAGTTACGGACAGATTAGACGGACATTTTGTTTTAGGACACGTTGACGGAGTTGCAAAACTAACGGACATAAAAGGAATTGAAACCAAAGAAGCAATTTTTACGCCTGAAGACAGAAATTTATTGCGTGGGATTGTCGAAAAAGGTTCAGTCTGCATTGACGGAATAAGCCTGACAGTAATAAAAGTGAATGACAAAAATTTTTCGGTGGGATTAATTCCTGCGACATTAAAAGCTACGACACTCGGAGAACTTAAAGTCGGAGGGCTTGTTAATCTTGAGACGGATATTTTAGGAAAATATATTGAACGCCTGACAATGTATAATAAAAATTCGGGGAATTATTTAACGTCATTGCTTGAAATGTAGAAGAGGTGAAAAAAATTGATGTATCCGTTTATGACGCTTAATGACGATACCGAAATAACGCATTCCGAAATGAAAAATGACGGAACAGTAAAAGTTTACATTGAAACTCCTGACGAAAAAGATGGATTTCATAATGTTGTGTGCTGGCTTCCTGATTTCAAATGGGAAAAAATAAACGGTTATTCTGATGATGAAATGAGATACTTCAAAAAATTAATTCAACCTCTCTGTCATAAAATAATTACAACAAAAAGAGGTGAAAATAAAAATTAAATGGACTGTCATAAACATGAACACGATATAAATATTATAAAATCCAAGTATAAACGTGTCGAGAAAAAACTCGAAGTCAAAATTCCTACTGATTACGGAGTTTTTAACGTCCACGCTTATCGCAGCATTTCTCAGGACGATGACGCACACACTCATTTAGCGTTAGTAATGGGAAATATTTTAGACGGAGATTCAATTTTAACCAGAGTTCACAGCGAATGTTTTACGGGCGATGTTTTAGGGTCATTGAGATGTGATTGCGGTCCCCAGCTTCACACGGCCATGAAAATGATTTCTGACGAAGGCAAAGGCGTTTTGTTATACATGCGTCAGGAAGGCAGGGGAATCGGTCTGTTAAACAAACTTCGTGCTTATAAATTACAGGACGAAGGACTTGATACCGTTGATGCAAATGTCGCTTTAGGTTTTCCGCCTGATATGAGAGAATACGGAACCGGTGCTGAAATTTTGAAGGACTTGGGATTAAAACGGATTCGATTAATGACTAACAATCCCGGAAAAATTACGGGTCTTGAAGAATACGGAATCGAAATCACCGAACGTGTGCCGATTTTAATAAAACCCAACGAATTTAACGAAAAATATTTGAGTACTAAAGAACACAGAATGGGACATATCTTGAAAGGAGTTTTATAAATGAAAGTTACAGAAGGTAAATTAATTGGTACTGGCTTAAATGTTGCAATAGTCGCCTCACGTTTCAACGAGTTAATCACGTCGAAATTAATCGAAGGTGCAAAAGATTCTTTAATGCGTCATGACGTTTCGGGAAATTCAATCGAGATTTTCTGGGTTCCCGGTGCTTGGGAATTGCCGTTGATTGCAAAAGAACTCACGCTCACAGGAAAATATGACGCGATCATCGCTTTAGGTGCTGTAATTCGTGGAGACACTCCGCACTTTGATTATGTTGCAGCAGAATGTTCAAAAGGTCTTGCAAGTGTCGGGCTTGAAAATCGTGTTCCCGTAATTTTCGGCGTTTTAACATGCGATACTTTGGATCAGGCTTTAATGAGGGCAGGCAGCAAAGCAGGCAACAAAGGTTCAGACTGTGCAGTAACAGCAATCGAAATGGCAAACATTTTGAAAACTATTCGACGACAAAATAATAATCCTGAGGAGAAAAATTATAATGCTTGATATTAAATATATTCTTGCAAACAAAGACGAATATTCCGAAATTCTCAAAAACCGTCATCATGATTTTGACTTAAATATTCTTGTCGGACTTGATGAACGACGCAGAAAAATCATCGGCGAAACTGAGGACTTAAAAGCCAAACGCAACGAAGGTTCACGGAAAATCGGAAACGCTAAAAACAATCCCGATATTGACGTTAATGCTCTCAAAGCTGAAATTAAATCGATGGGCGACAAAATTAAATCGCTTGATTCTGAACTTGCAGAGATTGAGACCGAATTACACACTCATTTAATGACTCTGCCAAACAAATTAAGCGACACAACCCCGATCGGAAATGATGAAAATGATAATCCCGTTGTCCGTAAATGGGGAGAACCTAAAAAATTCGATTTTGAGCCTAAACCTCATTGGGATTTAGCCGAAGCGTTAAAGATTATGGACTTTGAAAAAGGCGTAATGTTAGCTCAAAGCCGCTTCACGGTTTTACAGGGACTCGGTGCAAGAATGGAACGTGCTTTAACTAATTTCATGCTTGACCTTCACACTAAAAAACACGGATATTTAGAAGTTGAACCGCCTTTTATGGTAAGTTCCGCAATTCTTGAAGGCACAGGACAGTTGCCGAAATTCGCCGAAGATTTATATAAATTACAGAACGATGATTTATGGTTAATTCCGACAGCCGAAGTTCCTTTAACAAATTTGAATCGTGAGAGCATTCTCGAAGAAAAAGATCTGCCGTTGTACTACACAGCTTATACTCCGTGTTTCAGGCGTGAGGCAGGAAGTGCGGGGCGTGATGTCAGAGGTTTAATGCGTCAGCATCAGTTTGACAAGGTCGAAATGGTTAAAATTTGTACACCTGAGACAAGTTATGACGAACTCGAAAAATTAACTAACAATGCCGAAGAAGTTTTGCAGATTCTGGAATTGCCTTACAGAGTCGTGAATTTATGTTCGGGCGATATTGGTTTCGGTTCGTGTAAAACTTATGATCTTGAAGTCTGGCTGCCTTCACAAAATAAATATCGTGAAATCAGTTCGTGTTCAAACTGCGAGGATTTCCAGGCTCGACGAATGAATTTGAGATTCAGACCTTCAGACGGAGGAAAAATTAAATTCGCTCACACTCTCAACGGTTCCGGAATTGCTGTAGGTAGAACTTTAATCGCAGTAATGGAAAATTATCAGAACGAGGACGGGAGCATCACAATTCCTAAAGCTCTTGTGCCTTACATGGACGGCCTTGAAAGAATTAATTGTAAATAATTTTTACGTCATTTCAGCCTGTGTATTAGTTTCAATATTTTGTGTCGGGGTTCAGCTTTATATCAAGAGAAAACTTGTCCCCCGACAGTACACTTATTTTCGGGATATTTTGCTGATTGCGTCATGGCTGACTCTTTCGTTATGGTTCGGAAACTTTCAGACGAAGGTTTTAATTTGCTGTGCTGGTTTGTCATGTTTCGCAGGAATTGCCGAGAGCATAAATCATAATTCAATCTGGAGAATTTTATATCCCGTCATAGGTGCAGTATGTGCGTATTTCATTCCGGTTAATTTCATCAGATTTCCTGACAATGAATATATTTACTTGACTCCTACAGTCTCATTTATATCGTGTACAGTATGGTTTAGCTTTTTCCCGTTTATATTGAGATATTTGGACGAGATTCCCGGACTTGTCGGACATGTTTTAGCGATAACTTTTGTTTTAATGCTTGCGGCATGTGTATCAACCGGAGCAGGAAATTTCTTCATATTGTTTGCAGGTTTAATGTTGATAATTGCATTCTGGAGCAGATTCGGAAATGTTTATCGTCAGGCAGGAATTGCATTATCATCAATGTGGGGATTCTTGATAGCCGGAATTTCAATAATGGGACATACAAGAGGCATAGTTTTCAGCACTGTATTATTTTTATCATTAGGGTTATTTGCGATTCCGATTCTTGAAATTTTGTTGAATTTTGTACGCGAAATTTTTTCCGACACTTCCGAAAACACTCCTGACAATACAAAAATTTATTCACGAATGTTAAACGGAGGAATCGAACACCCCGAAGCAGTGCAATATCTTGCGGGCTTATGCGGTTTAACGAGTATTGCTGCGGCTTGGGCTCAATGGA